>NZ_DATMRV010000243.1:0-27759 GCF_035565795.1 Pseudorhodoplanes sp. | reverse complement strand
GCTGGGACGCAATGCTGGGCTGGTCCAGCATCGCCTATGATGCCAGCGCCGCCAGCACCGTCACCGGCGAACGTGCGTCCGGCAATTTCGACGGCTCGCGCTGGCTGCTCTCCACCGGGCTGACCGGTTCCTATCGCTATGCCGCTGTTGTACTCGAACCTTCCGCCAAGGTGTTTGCCTTGTGGGAACGGCAGGACGCCTGGACCGACAGCCTCGGCACGCTGCAGAGCGAGCGCAGCTTCTCCACCGGCCGCGTGTCGCTCGGCGGCCGCGTGATCGCGCCGGCGCAATACAGCGCGTTCTCGCTCGCGCCATATCTCGGTTTCTATGGCGATTGGCAGTTCTCGTCAGACGATGCGCTGCCGGTCGATGTGCCGAATGTCGGGCTGAGCAACGGCTGGTCGGGGCGTGTCACCAGCGGCGTGAGCATGGTCGCGCCGGGTGGCGGTTCGCTGTCGCTCGGCGGCGAATACGGCGGCATCGGCGCTGGCTATGGCGTCTGGACTGCCAATGCAAGGCTCGCGATGCCTTTCTGATCCGCGGGGCAGCGAGCGTCGCAAACAAAGAAGGGCGCGGTGAAGCCGCGCCCTTTGACGTTTTGAATGAGAGCGATGGCCTACGCCGCCATCGCTTTCTTCAGGTTGTCGTCGACCTTGTCGAGGAAGCCCGTGGTCGAGAGCCAGCGCTGTTCCGGGCCGACGAGGAGGGCGAGGTCCTTGGTCATATAGCCGCTCTCGACCGTATCGACGCACACCTTCTCCAGCGTCGACGCGAATTTCGCGAGCGCGGCATTGTCGTCGAGCTTGGCGCGATGGGCGAGGCCGCGCGTCCAGGCGAAAATCGACGCGATCGAGTTGGTTGAGGTCTCGTTGCCCTTCTGATGTTCGCGATAGTGGCGCGTCACGGTGCCATGCGCGGCTTCCGCTTCCACCACCTTGCCATCCGGCGTCATCAGCACCGAGGTCATCAGGCCGAGCGAGCCGAAGCCCTGCGCCACGGTGTCGGACTGCACGTCGCCGTCATAGTTCTTGCAGGCCCACACATAGCCGCCCGACCATTTCAGCGCCGAGGCGACCATGTCGTCGATCAGGCGGTGCTGGTAGATGATACCGCGCTTGTCGAATTCGGCCTTGAACTCTTTGTCGAAGATCTCCTGGAACAGCTCCATGAAGCGGCCGTCATACTGCTTCAGGATGGTGTTCTTGGTTGAGAGATAGACCGAGTAATTGCGCGACAGGCCGTAATTGAACGAGGCGTAGGCGAAGTCTCGGATCGAGTCATCGAGATTGTACATCGCCATGGTGACGCCCGAGCCGGGCGCATTGAAGACTTCCTTCTCGATCACCTTGCCGTCTTCGCCTTCGAACTTGATCGTCAGCTTGCCCTTGCCGGGAAACTTGAAGTCGGTGGCGCGATACTGGTCGCCATAGGCGTGGCGCCCGATGATGATGGGCTGCGTCCAGCCCGGCACGAGACGCGGCACATTCTTGCAGATGATCGGCTCGCGGAAGATGGTGCCGCCGAGGATATTGCGGATGGTGCCGTTCGGCGAACGCCACATTTCCTTCAGGCCGAATTCCTTCACGCGACCTTCGTCCGGCGTGATGGTGGCGCATTTCACCGCTACGCCGACCTCCCTGGTCTTGTTCGCGGCATCTATGGTGATCTGGTCGTTGGTTTCGTCGCGCTTCTGGATGCTCAGATCGTAGTAGAGCAGGTCGATGTCGAGATAAGGATGGATCAGCTTGTCCTTGATGAACTGCCAGATGATGCGGGTCATCTCGTCGCCATCCATTTCGACGACGGGATTCTTCACCTTGATCTTCGCCATTTCGGAGCGCCACCTTTTCGAGAGCCGGCATCAGCAACGGACTTACGGAAAGCAGGAACGCGAGCATTGATGCGCCGCGCCGCATCCGCGGCGGCTCTATAGCATGACTTTCGTGACTCGAAAGCCGCACCATCCCGTGGACTTAAGTCGCATGCAACGGGCAGGGTGGGCGGCGGGTTTGGTGGGCATCAAGGAGCCCATGCGCCCCGCGTCATTGCGGACAGAGCCGAAGCAATCCAATCGCCGGATCGCCCGGTCGGCTCCGCCTCGCGGTCTTCGCAAAGATGGCGGCCGGCGTACGGGACGTCGGCCGCCGGATCCTCAATCAGAGCGCTGCGAGCGCTGCGTTCAGCGTGGCGCTCGGGCGCATCGCGGCCGATGTCTTGGCGAAATCGGGCAGGTAATAGCCGCCCATGTCGACCGGCTTGCCTTGCGCCGCGATCAGTTCGGCGTTGATCTTGGCCTCGTTCTTCTCGAGCGCCTCGGCGAGTGGCTTGAAGCGGGCCTGCAGCTCGGCATCCTTGGTCTGCGCAGCCAGCGCCTGCGCCCAGTAGAGGGCGAGGTAGAAATGGCTGCCGCGATTGTCGAGTTCGCCGACCTTGCGTGCCGGAGAGCGGTTGTTGTCGAGGATCTTGGCGATGGCCGCGTCAAGCGCATCGGCGAGAACCTGCGCCTTGGCGTTCTTGTAAGTCTGCGCCAGATGCTCGAGCGATGCGCCGAGCGCGAGGAATTCGCCGAGCGAATCCCAACGCAGGTAGCCCTCCTTCTGGAATTGCTCGACATGCTTCGGCGCTGAGCCGCCGGCGCCCGTCTCGAACATGCCGCCGCCCGCGAGCAGCGGGACGATCGAGAGCATCTTGGCCGAGGTGCCCAGCTCCATGATCGGGAAGAGGTCCGTCAGGTAGTCCCGCAGAATGTTGCCGGTAACCGAGATCGTGTCCTGGCCCTTGCGGATTCGCTCAAGCGAGAACTTCATCGCGTCGACGGGAGCCAGGATGCGGATATCGAGCCCGCTGGTGTCGTGGTCCTTCAGATAGGTCTCGACCTTCTTGATCAGTTCCGCGTCGTGGGCGCGGTTCTTGTCCAGCCAGAACACGGCGGGCGTGTTGGTGAGACGCGCGCGGCGCACGCCAAGCTTCACCCAGTCGCGCACGGCGGCATCCTTGAGCTGGCACATGCGGAAGATGTCGCCGGCCTCGACGGGGCGCTCCAGCAGCACCTTGCCGTCGTCGGTGACGACGCGGACCGTGCCGTTCGCCTGAATTTCGAACGTCTTGTCGTGCGAGCCGTATTCTTCGGCCTTCTGTGCCATCAAACCGACATTGGGAACCGAACCCATGGTCTTGGGATCGAATGCGCCGTTGGCCTTACAGTCATCGATGACCGCCTGATACAGGCGCGCGTAGGCGCGATCCGGAATCACGGCTTTGGCGTCGTGCAGCTTGCCGTCGGGTCCCCACATCTTGCCGCCTTCGCGGATCATCGCCGGCATCGTAGCGTCGATAATGAAGTCGCTCGGAACATGCAGGCCGGTGATGCCCTTGTCGGAATTGACCATGGCGAGGGCAGGACGCTTTGCGTATTCGGCCGCGATGTCGTCCCTGATCGCCTTTTTCTCGGCTTCCGGCAGCGTCTCGATCTTCGACAACAGATCGCCGAAGCCATTGTTGAGATTGACACCGAGCTTCTTCAACGTCGCGGCATGCTTCTCGATCACGTCGGAGAAGAAGGCGGACACGGCGTGGCCGAAGATGATGGGATCGGCGATCTTCATCATCGTCGCCTTGACGTGCAGCGAGAACAGCACATCCTGCTTCTTGGCTTCCTCGATTTGCTCTGCGAAGAATTTGCGCAGCGCTGCGGCGCTCATCACCGCAGCGTCGATGATCTCGCCGTCATTGAGTGCCGTCTTTGGCTTGAGCACCGTGACGGCGCCATCCTTGCCGACGAATTCGATGCGAACGTTGGTCGCCTTGTCGACAGTGGTCGCGATTTCCGAGCCGAAATAGTCGCCGCTCGACATGTGGGCGACGTGCGTCTTCGAATCCTTGGTCCAGGCGCCCATCTTGTGCGGATTCTTGCGGGCGTAGTTCTTGACCGCGGCGGCCGCGCGGCGGTCGGAATTGCCCTCGCGCAGGACCGGGTTAACGACGCTTCCGAATATCTTGGCGTAGCGCGCCCTGATCTCCTTCTCGGCGTCCGTGGTCGGATTGTCCGGATAATCCGGAACGTCGTAACCCTTGCTCTGCAATTCCTTGATCGCGGCCTTGAGCTGCGGGATCGATGCCGAGATGTTCGGCAGCTTCATGATGTTGGCTTCGGGCTTCAGCGTGAGATTGCCGAGCTCGGTGAGCTCGTCGTTGATCCGCTGCTCGGGCTTAAGCTTCTCGGGGAAGGCGGCGATGATGCGTCCGGCCAGCGAGATGTCCTTCAGCTTCACGGACACGCCCGCCGCGCCCACGAAGGCTTCGACGATCGGCAGGAGGGAAAAGGTCGCGAGCGCCGGGGCTTCATCGACTTTCGTCCACATGATTTCGAGATTCGGCATCCTTGCACCTTTGGTCGCGCGCTTGTTTGGATCGGCCGGAAACTGGACATCGATGGGCAAGGGGAACGGTGTCCCTCAGGTCCCCGAATGAATTGTTCTCGGCGCGGAGACCGCCGGCCGGGGATCCGGCTGACGGAGAAATCGGCGCGCGCCCTATAGCATCCGCCCACCCCGGGTAAAAGCCTTGTCGACGGGTGGGAAACGGCGGCCGCCACGCCCCTAGCCGCGGACGTAGAGCGCCTGGTTCGTGACCACGAAGTCGATCCGGCCGTCGGTGAGGGCCCTGGCGCATTCCGACGGGGTATTCACGATCGGCTCCTCGTGGACATTGAACGAGGTGTTGACCAGCGCCGCCAGACCGGTGGCGCGCTCGAAGTCTGTCAGAATGTCGTGGTACAGCGGATTGTCCGCTCGCTCGATCACCTGCGGCCGCGCCGACTGGTCGACATGCACCACCGCCGCAATCCGCTTGCGCCAGTCTGGACGCACGTCGGTTGCAATCGTCATGTAGCGGCACGCGCGCCGGTTGACTTTCGTGATGTCGAAGACATCCCCAGCCCGTTCGGCGGTTGCGACCGGCGCAAACGGCATGAATTCGGACCGGGACAGCCGCTCGTTGAGAAGATCGTGCGTCTCGCGGCGTGACGGATTGGCGAGGATGGTCCGGTTTCCGAGGGCGCGGGGGCCATATTCCATGCGGCCGGTATAGATCGCGCCGAGCTGTCCCGCCTCGAGCCGCTGCACGGTGCCGGCAACCGGTGCCTCCGCAGTGCGCTTCACGTTCGGAATCGCGGCGAGTGCTCCGTCCACGGTCGCGGTGAAGTCGCGGCCGAGATAGACTGGGCCAAGCTCGCGCCTGTTCTTCAGCCAGTTGGCGAGACCGTCGCGGCGCAGGAGCCAGGCCAGTGCGCCACCGACGGGCAGGCCGTCATCGCCCATCGCCGGGAAAATGAAGATCTCGTTCAGACCAAATCGTTCGGCCAGCAGACGGTTCAACTTCACATTCGCGAACACGCCGCCCGATACACCGACATGCTTTGCGGGATTTTGCGCGAGCAGCCGTTCGAACGAAGCGAGCATCGTGTCTTCGAGCACCTTTTGCACGCTGGCTGAATAGTCTTCCTTGCTGAGGCCCTTGAGCAGGGACTGCATGAAGGCGTTGATCTCGCGATCGCTGTTCAGCGTCGAATGCACGCGCCCGTTTGCATCGACGGAGAATTTCGCCGCGAGTTCGTCCGCGCGCACAGGTCTGCCCATGGCGGAGAGGCCGGTGACCTTGCCCTCGTGCCGCACGCGACGGAAGCCGAGCGCCTTGGTCGCCGCGCCGTACATCTTGCCGAGTGAATCTTCGACAGCGGGCGTTAGGATCGTGTCTTCGCCGCCGTAGATATTGGTCAGCGCGCCATTTGCGAAATGACGGTGGCTGTAATGCACGTTGTCGCCGCCGCCATCGGCGGTGACGAGCAGCGCGTCGTCCCAGTCCGGGCTGTAGAACAGCGCGGGCAGGGCGTGCGCCTCGTGATGATTGTAGAAATAGGAGTGCGTACCTTCGCGGAAGCCCTTGTCGCGCAGGAGTGCGGCCGAATCGTAGAAGCGCTCCGTATCGGCGGTGTTGTTCCGGAACAGTTCGGGCATCATCTGACGCCGGTCCTTGCCGCGAAGATGCGTGCGGTACTGTTCCTTCAGCCAGTCAAAACCGGACAGGTTCCTGAAATATTTCGTCGGCATCAGGGTGCGGCTGTGGCACACGACATCGACATCCTTGCGCGTCGCGCCGGCGATCGACAGCACTTCGTCGATGGCGAGGTCCGGATAGGCACCGTCGCCCTTGTTGCGGGTCAGCCGCTCGAGCGACACCGCGGCCTTCAGCTCGTAACCGTCGAACAGGGCCGCGGCCGCGTCATGCGAGCCGGAGTGAACGCCAAGAATGAGCTGGGACATTAGGGTAGACCGGCGATTTCAGGAGGGGGCGTCATTTACCGGGATTTGCGGCGGGCGACAACCGGGCGTCCGGTCGGCTCACATCCGCCCGTGTTGCAGCTTGGTCAGGTAATTTCCTACAAACCGTTGGGTCCCGACATGGACGATGGTTTCGGTCACCACCGCCCAGATCTCGCCGCCGCAGCCTTCCCTCCAGCGGCGGCAAAATGCCATGTCCTCGCCGTCATAGACTCCTTCGTCGTTCGGCATCGGCTGGAAGCACTGGAGGATGTCTCCCGTCAGTCCAAATTGTCCGTAGGATTGCTCTGTCGATACACAGCACAGCTCCGGGTAGCGCTCCTTGAGGCGATCGAATACCTCGCGCTTGATCAGCAATATCCCGGTGCCCGCATAGCGCACGCGGACACAGGGGCCATCAACGACCAGACTGGTGGGTGGGCGCGGCTCTCCGTCTCTTTTGGTGCCATCGACGAATTCGAGCGAGCTCGCGCTGACGTAGTCAATCGCCACCAGTCGTGCAACGTCGGCATCCGCGATCTCATTGCGCATTTCATAAAGTTTCTCGACATGAAACTGTCGAGCCGGCGACATCGCGCCGACGATTGGCTTGTCCGCCGCGATCATGTGTTCGATCAACGAAGGCGCAAACCCCATATCCGCGTCGACGAAGAGCAGATGTGTGTAGCTCTCGTCCTGCATGACCATGTTCGCGTACACATTGCGCATCAGATGCAGCAGCGAAGCTGACAGAAACTTGTGCTCGAAGCGGATGTCTGGGCGCTTCTCGCGAAAATGCGAGATCAGCCCGATCAGGGACTCGCAGCAGGCCGTGGTGATCTGGCCGCCATAGGCGGGCGTCGCGATCAATATTTTCATGGGCTACGTCCGTCCGTGCTGCAGCTTGGTCAGGTAATTTCCCACAAACCGTTGGGCCCCGACATGGACGATGGTTTCGGTCACCACCGCCCAGATCTCGCCGCCGCAACCCTCGCCCCAGCGGCGACAGAAGGCGGTATCCTCGCCGCAATAATGGCCGTGCTCGTCCGGCATTGAATCGAAACACTGCAGCACGCCGCCCTTGAGGCCGAATTTGCCGTAGGTGTGCTCGATCCATTCGCACCACAATTCCGGATAGCGCTCCCTGATCCGGTCGAACACCTCGCGCTTGATCAGAAGGATGCCTGCGCCCGCGTCGCGCACACGGATGCAAGGACCGTCAACGATCAGATTGGCAGGCGCCTGTGTCTCGCCATGCTTGCCGTCGCCGTCGACCATGATGACGGATCCGGCATTCACGTATTCCATCGCTACGAGGCGCGCGACGGCCGGATCGGCGATCTCCGCGTGGAGCGCATAGAATTTCTCGAGATCCAGATGGCGATGCGGATAGATCGCGCCGACCACCGGCTTGTCCGCCTCGATCATGCGTTCGATCAGCGAGGGAGCAAAACCCATGTCGGCGTCGATGAACAACAGATGCGTATAGCTCTCATCCTGCATCACGAGGTTGGCAAAGACATTCCGGAGGAAAGGCAGGATCGAATGCGAGAGGAACTTCTGTTCGAGCCGGATCTGTGGGTGCTTTTCGGCGAAATGATCGAGCAGTCCGATCAGGGCGTCGCAATAGGTCGTGGTCAGCTGACCACCATAGGCCGGCGTCGCGATCATGATCTTCACGGCGTCAGGGCTCCGAATCGGTTGCGCAAACGATCGCACGCTTTCGCGCGCAGTCGGCGACGGCTATAGCAAGCCCCAGGAGGGCATGCATGCCGGGCGCAGGTACGGACAAGACCAGAAACTGGGTGGCGGAGCCAGCGCCGGTGGTGATTCTCGTCGAGTCGCAACTCGGCGAAAATATCGGGGCCGCTGCGCGCGCCATGGCGAATTTCGGGCTGTCGCAATTGCGTCTCGTCAAGCCGCAGCAGGGCTGGCCGAATGATCGGGCGCGGGTCATGGCGTCCGGTGCGGACCGTATCCTTGAACAGGCCGAGCTGTTCGACACGCTCGCCGATGCCATCGCCGACTGCAACTACGTCGTTGCCGCGACCGCGCGTTCGCACGACCAGGCGAAGCCTGTGATCGGCGCGGACGAGGCGGCGCGGCTTGCGGCACCGCGGATCGCTGCGGGCGAACGGGTCGCGCTGGTGTTCGGCCGCGAACGCAACGGGCTCGAGAACGATGAGGTGGGGCTTGCCGACGCGATCCTGACGCTGCCGGTCAACCCGGCTTTCGCCTCGCTCAATCTTGCCCAGGCGATCGTGATCGCGGGCTACGAGTGGTACAAGCTGCAGATCGGCGGTGCGCTGCCATTCGCTACACCTGACAAGTCGCCCCCCGCACCCAAGGAGCAGCTGATCGCCTTCTTCAACGATCTCGAGAACGAGCTGGAGCGCATCGAGTATTTTCGCCCGCACGAGAAGCGGGGTACCATGACCGTCAACATGCGCAACATCTTCACGCGCATGCAGCCGACCCAGCAGGATATCCGCACGTTGCACGGGATCGTCATGGCGCTGGTCGAAGGCCGCAAAGGTCCGGCACGCGGCGGTCTGCTCGACGGTCCCGAGGCCGAGATGCTGCGCAATCTCCTCGCGCAGCACGGCAAGGCGGACATCGTGCGATCGGATTCGCCCGTGCGGGGGCTTGCGCGGCTGCTTCGCCGCAACCCGACCGACGCGGAACGGGCGTTATGGACGGCGGTCACGTCGGATCGGCGCTTCGCCACCCTCGGGTTCAAGCGGCAGACGCCGATCGGTCCGCATGTGGCCGACATGGTATCGTTTCCGCTGCGGCTGGTTGTGGATGTCACGCCCGACAGCGAGGATGCGAAAGCTTCGGAGGCGCGGCGCCAGAAGCTCGCCTGGATGCGGGAGCGTGACTACCGGATCGTGGAGGTGAGGGCGCACGACATCGCCAGGGATGTCGGTGCGGTGGTCGATACGATCCTTGCTGCGGCCGAGGCCGGCTGACGCTATTTGAGCGCCTTCAGCTGCGCTGCGGCGCCGGCCCGCAGAAAGATGATGTCGCTGCCGACGGTCAGGAACCTGAAACCCGATTTGGCCTTGTTCATCGCGCGTTCGGCATCGCGGCAAAACAGGCCTGGAATCTTCTTGTGGCGGTCGCATGCTGCCAGCACCTTTTCGAGCGCCGCGTCGACTGCCGCAGAATGCGGATCGAGCGTCGCGCCGTTCGACAGGCTGAAGGACAGGTCCGCGGGGCCGACGAACAGCACGTCGATTCCGGGCATCGCCGCGATGGTGTCGAGATTGTCGATCGCGCTTTGGGTCTCGATCATCGCGAAGCTGAGCGTCGTGGTGTTCGCTTCGGGGATGTAGAATTTCTGATCGGGCACGCGCGCGATCATGGCGGCGCGATGCGCGCCGATCGAGCGCTCGCCGACCGGCGGGTATTTTGCGACCTGAACGAAGGCGCGCGCTTCTGCTTCGCTGTTGATCATCGGCGCGATGATGCCCTCGGCGCCCCAGTCGAGCATACGGCTGACCAGCGAATTGTGCCACAGCGGCACGCGAACGACGGGAGCCGCGCCCGCAAGATGGATCTGCGCGACGGCCTGCATCGCCGCAGGCTCGTCCCACATGCCATGCTGCATGTCGACGACCACGGCCTCGAAGCCTTCGCGTGCGATCGCTTCGCACACCAGCGGCTCCGGCAGTCCGCACCATGCCGAGAAAACGGTATCGCCGGCGCGCAGACGGCGGGCGAGCGTAAACGTCTCAGTGGTCATGGGATCGGACTTCCCGGAGGCGAGCGGTTACAGCTTTGCGATGGCAATCTGATAGTCGTCGTGGACCATCCTGTATTGCCCATCGATCGAACGCAGGAACGCATCCACGCCGGGCTTCGGATTGTCCATCGGCTCGGGCATTTCCGCCCAGAGATAATCGTCGAAAATCACGAGCCCGCCGGGCGCAATCAGCGGCCAGGTGAGGGCGCTGTCGGCATAGACTTCGCGGGCACGATGGCCGCCGTCGATATAGGCAATATCGAAACGGCGCTCGGCAACGCCAAGCTGGACAAGGCCATCGACGGAAGTTGCCTTCACCTTTTCCAGCCGCGCGGCAAAAGGCTTCGTGTTGGAATCGAAGCGGCCTTCGACGCCGCGCAGCACCTCGGCATCTTCCGCGGTTTTCGCCGCCGCTTCCTGGTGCTCCTGACCGCCCGCGAAGGTGTCGACGCAGGTCAACCGCATCTGCGGCAGGTAGTTCAGGAAGAACAGCGCCGACCGTCCTTCCCACGAACCGATCTCAAGCATGCGCGCCGGCCGGTCACGGAACGGCGCGAGCAGGGTGATCCAGGTCGGGAAATGCCACGACGTCCAGTCGGTGCTGAACGATTTTCCATCGTACCAGCGTGCCGTTTCCTCGATCGACACCGGCGCCTGCGACGTCTGCATTGCGAGCGCGCTATTTGCCAGCCTGGATCTGCTTCACGGCCTCGGCGAGCAGTTCCTGCATCATGCTGCGGACCTGCTCTTCGGTCGCCTTGCCACTCAGATCCTTCACGACCTTGCGCAGGACGTCGTCGTCGCCTGCTTCCTCAAAGTCCGCAGCGACCACTTCCTTCGAATAGGCGTCGGCATCCGCACCGGTCTTGCCTAGTAGCTCGGCCGCCCACAGGCCCAGCAGCTTGTTGCGGCGGGCGTTGGCCTTGAATTTCAGTTCCTCATCGTGCGCAAATTTCTTTTCGAAGCCTTCTTCGCGCTTGTCGAACGTGGTCATTTTTCCTCGCTGGCAGATAATCTTCAGACATAGGATGCTGGTCGCGGCAGATCAACGGCGCTCAGCAATTGTGGTTCACGAGATAGCGGACGTTGTTCAGCTTGCCGTCCAGCCGTCCGCCGCTGGATGTCGTCATTGACATATTGTCGAGCGGCGCAAAACTTATCGTGCCCTGCTTCAGGTCGACGCAGATATTTGCCTCGTTGGGCGATTTCCACTGGATGCGGGGTTCGATGTCCTGGTCGTAGCTGATCATCGCGATACGCGGCAGCCCGCTCTGTCCTTTGTCGCGGATAAAGACGCGCCATCCGGTGATCTTGCCGCTCTCCTGCTTATTCCCGCTCACGAGATCGACCGGCGTGCCGCCTGGTGCGGGAAAGGCACGGACCTCGCTCACATTCCGGTTCGGATGGTAGATGGTGTTGTCCAGGATCGCGGCTCCGACGAACAGCAGAATCAAAAGCCCGAACAGGCCGCCGATAACGATTCCGACCCATTTGAAGAAACGCTTCATCTGCCCCCTCCGTTGCCGGCGGATTGGAAGACTAGCATAGGGCCAAGTGCCGGAACCATGGCGGATTTGCAGCTACGCGTGCCGGTTGCACGTGGATAACGGGCCCGTCAAGGCCGCCCTATGGCGGGCTTGGCGATTCGCGCAAGTGACCTATATGCCCGACAGCATCAGCGGCGGGCTGCATTGTATCCTGAGCATCGATCGGCTAGGTTGGCCAACGGACCGAACGGCCACCGTCTTACGCGTCGCGCCGTTCGCCCCGCCGCGGACTTAAGAACACCAACAGGAACCCCGGCTTTCGATGGATTTTCACAAAACACGGTACATTCCTATGAGCCGCCGTCGCCGCATTTATGAAGGCAAAGCCAAAGTCCTGTACGAGGGCCCCGAGCCCGGCACCCTGATCCAGCACTTCAAGGACGATGCCACCGCCTTCAATGCGAAGAAGCATGAGGTGATCGAAGGCAAGGGCGTGCTGAACAACCGGATCTCGGAATATGTTTTCCAGAATCTGAATGACATCGGCGTGCCGACGCACTTCATCCGCCGGCTGAACATGCGCGAGCAGCTGATCCGCGAGGTGGAGATCATTCCGCTCGAGGTCGTGGTGCGCAACGTCGCGGCCGGGTCGCTGTCGACGCGCCTCGGCATCGAGGAGGGCACGCAGCTGCCGCGCTCGATCATCGAATTCTACTACAAGAACGATCAGCTCGGCGATCCGATGGTGTCAGAAGAGCACATCACCGCGTTCGCCTGGGCCAATCCGCAGGAGATCGACGACATCATGGCGCTTGCCATCCGCGTCAACGATTTCCTCTCCGGTCTTTTCCTTGGCGTCGGCATCCGTCTGGTGGATTTCAAGATGGAATGCGGGCGGCTCTGGGAAAACGACATGATGCGGATTGTCGTTGCCGACGAGATCTCGCCCGACTCCTGCCGGTTGTGGGACATCAAGTCGGCCGAGAAGCTCGACAAGGACCGCTTCCGCCGGGATCTGGGCGGATTGCTGGAGGCCTATACCGAGGTCGCCAAGCGCCTCGGCATCATGAACGAAGGCGAGCCGCCGCGCGGCACCGGCCCTGTCCTCGTGAAGGGCTGACATCTGTGGCCTGATGGCCGGATTCGAGCGGGAGCCAGGGGCTCCCGCTTTCGTTTCCGGAGGGCGCAGCCTTGTCTTTCCGCGCAGTTCCTTGTGCAAGGCTGTTGTGCCGATCTGCCTGCGCCATCGACACGAGGCTAAAATAGCGCCCCGAATCCGGGCGCTATTTTTTTGGTGGAGACGGCATGCGATCGATCCGAGTGCACATGGCTCTGGCCGCGCTTCTGATTGGCACCGTCGGCGCACAGGCTGCGGATCTGTCCGCGCCGATGCCGGTCAAGTCACCGCCAGCGGTACCGGCCTTCAGCTGGACCGGCCTCTACCTCGGCGCGCATCTCGGTTATGGCTGGAGCCGCACGACCTACTCCGATGCGACCCTGCCGGGCTGGCAGCTTGTCAACAGGCCGGACGGCATCCTTGGCGGTGGGCAGATCGGATACAACCATCAGTTCGGCGCCCTCGTGCTCGGCATCGAGGCGGATATCTCCGCGACGGGAATCGACGGGACCACATACGACGTCGCGCCGTTTGCCGGCGACCGCTACCGCGACCATCTGAAATGGACCGCGACCGTCGTCGGCCGTATCGGCTATGCCTTCGACCGGGCGCTGATTTACGTGAAGGGCGGGGCGGCTTTTGCGCACGCCGACCACGAATACCAGTGGATCGGGACCACGGCCGTCGCGACCGGCGACCGCAACCCCTCGGGCTGGACGGTCGGCGGCGGGCTCGAATATGCGCTGGCGCCGAACTGGTCGGTGCGGGTCGACTACAGTTACCTGGAACTCGACAAGCGCGGCGTGGACCTGGTCGAGCCGAGCTACGCCTGGGTGGCGGACGCCGAGCAGACGGTGCATGCGGTCAAGGTCGGGATCAATTTCCGTCCCTGGCCGTGATGCCGGCCCGGCCGCGCAGGCGCGTCCCAAAAGGCGGCCAGCGCAATTGAGGGACGCAGCGAAGGGTGCTAGGTCGAACCCTGTCCTGGCCCCCGAATCTGCGGTTCCTTCCTATGAAAGCGCGCGTCACGGTTACCTTGAAAACGGGAATTCTCGATCCGCAGGGCAAGGCGATCGAGGGGGCGCTGAAGTCACTTGGCGTATCCGGCGTTGCGAGCGTCCGGCAGGGCAAGGTGTTCGACATCGAGCTTGACGAAACCGACCGTGCCAAGGCTGAAGCCGCGCTCAAGGCCGCTGCCGACAAGCTGCTGGCGAATACCGTGATCGAGAACTATCGCGTCGAGGTTCTCTGAGCTCCATATCAGCACCATGAAATCCGCAGTCCTCGTCTTCCCCGGAATCAATCGCGAGCGCGACATGGCGCGCACGCTCAAGCTTGTGTCCGGCGTCGAGCCCGCGATGGTGTGGCACGCGGAAACCGAATTGCCGGCCGGGACCGATCTCGTGGTCGTGCCGGGCGGTTTTTCCTACGGAGATTATCTGCGCTGCGGCGCGATCGCCGCGCGTGCGCCGATCATGGATGCCGTGCGCGCCTTCGCGGCCAGGGGCGGTCTTGTGCTTGGCGTCTGTAACGGCTTCCAGATTCTCTGCGAGTCCGGACTGTTGCCCGGCGTCCTGATGCGCAACACCCGGCTCAAGTTCATCTGCCACGACGCCTTCCTGCGCGTGGAGCGATCCGACACGCCGTTCACGCGCGGCTATAACGCCGGCCAGGTGATCCGCGTGCCGGTGGCGCACGGCGAGGGCAACTACATTGCCGACGACGAGACCATCAAGCGGATCGAGGGCGAGGGGCGGGTGCTGTTCCGCTATTGCGCGCCCGACGGCACGCTCGGCGACGGCTCCAATATCAACGGCTCGATCAATGCGATCGCCGGCATCGTCAGCGAGGGCGGCAACGTCGCCGGCATGATGCCGCATCCTGAGAACCACGTCGAAAGCATTGTCGGCTCGACCGATGGCCGTGGCCTGTTCGTGGGGTTGGTCTCGCAATTCGGCAAGGCAGCCTGACAATGTCCGTTGCTGAGAGCGGCAAGACCTTGCGTAATGAACCGAAGATCACCCCCGAGCTTGTCGCTGAACACGGGCTCAAGCCCGATGAGTATCAGCGTATTCTCGACCTGATCGGACGCGAGCCGACGCTGACCGAACTCGGCATCTTCTCGGCGATGTGGAACGAGCATTGCTCGTACAAGTCATCGAAGGTGCATCTGCGCGGGCTGCCGACCGATGCGCCATGGGTGATTCAGGGGCCGGGCGAGAATGCCGGCGTGATCGACATCGGCGACGGCCTCGCTGTGGTCTTCAAGATGGAGAGCCACAACCACCCGAGCTACATCGAGCCCTATCAGGGCGCGACCACCGGCGTCGGTGGCATCCTGCGCGACGTGTTCACGATGGGCGCGCGTCCGATTGCGGCGTTGAACGCGCTCTCGTTCGGCGATCCGAAGCATCCGAAAACGCGGCATCTCGTGTCCGGCGTGGTCGCCGGCATCGGCGGTTACGGCAATTCGTTCGGTGTGCCGACGGTCGGCGGACAGACGCGCTTTCACACCCGCTACGACGGCAACATCCTCGTGAACGCGATGGCGGTCGGGCTCGCACGCGCCGACAAGATCTTCTACGCGGCGGCATCCGGCGTCGGCATGCCCATCGTCTATCTCGGCTCGAAGACCGGACGCGACGGCATTCACGGCGCCTCGATGGCTTCGGCGGAGTTCGACGACGATTCCGAGGAGAAGCGGCCGACCGTGCAGGTCGGCGATCCGTTCGCCGAAAAGCTGCTGCTCGAGGCTTGCCTCGAAATCATGGAAAAGGACTGCGTGATCGCGATCCAGGACATGGGCGCGGCCGGGCTCACATGCTCCGCGGTGGAGATGGGCGCGAAGGGCGATCTTGGCGTCACGCTCGATCTCGAAAAGGTGCCGACGCGCGAAGCCGGCATGAGTGGTTACGAGATGATGCTCTCGGAAAGCCAGGAGCGCATGCTCATGGTGCTCAAGCCAGAGAAGGAAAAGGAAGCCGAGGACATCTTCCGCAAATGGGGCCTCGACTTCGCCATCGTCGGCGAGACCACACCGACCAAGCGTTTCCTCATTCGCCATCATGGCGAGACGCTTGCAGACCTTCCGATCAAGGAACTTGGCGATGAGGCGCCGGTCTATAACCGGCCGTTCGTCGAAACGCCGAAGAAGCCGGTGATCGACGCGAAGGACGTGACGCCGCCGCTGTCGAATGCTGACGCGCTGCTGAAGCTGATCGGCGCGCCGGACCTGTGCTCCAAGCGCTGGTTGTGGGAGCAGTACGACCACATCATCGGCGGCAACACCGTGCAGCGGCCCGGCGGAGACGCCGCGGTGGTGCGGGTCGAAGACGGACCGAAAGGTCTCGCGATGACCTGCGACGTTACCCCCCGCTATTGCGAGGCCGATCCGTTCGAGGGCGGCAAGCAGGCGGTCGCGGAGGCCTATCGCAACCTCTCCGCCGTCGGCGCGACGCCGCTTGCGATCACCGACAATCTGAATTTCGGCAATCCCGAGCGGCCCGAGATCATGGGGCAATTCGTGGGCTGCGTGCGCGGCATTTCAGCCGCCTGCAAGGCGCTCGATTTCCCGGTCGTGTCCGGCAATGTCTCGCTCTACAACGAGACCAACGGCCGCGCGATCCTGCCGACGCCGTCCATCGGCGGCGTTGGCGTACTGGCGGATTTCACCAGGTCGGCCAGCATTGCTTTCAAGAACGACGGCGATGCCGTTCTCCTGATCGGCGAAACCACGGGCTGGCTCGGACAGTCGGTGTATCTGCGCGACGTCTGCGGCCGCGAGGAGGGCGCTCCGCCGCCGGTCGATCTTGCGGTCGAGCGGCGTCACGGCGAATTCGTGCGCAAGCTGATCGGCGAGGGCCGCGTGACGGCGGTTCACGATCTTGCCGACGGCGGTCTTGCGGTGGCGCTTGCCGAAATGGCGATGGCGTCCGGGCTTGGCGCGACGCTCGATGCGCCGCAGGGGGCAGCAGCACACGCCGATTGGTTCGGTGAGGATCAGGCGCGTTATGTCGTGACCGCAAAGCCGGACGATGTCGCGGCGGTGGTCGAGGCCGCGCGCGTTGCAGGCGTTGCCGTCCAGGCGATCGGCCGTGTCGGCGGCAAGGCGATCACACTCGGCAACGAGAAGCCGGTGGCCGTGGCCGATCTCGCAAAGCGCTTTGAGTCCTGGCTACCCGATTACATGGCGGGCACGATCGAGCACTAGGTGTTCGGATCTTCGTCCCCGTATGAACGGGGACGAAGCCCGATAGGTCCTCGACTATTGCCGCAGCTCGCCGGTCTGCATCATCGCCTGACGGCAGCCGGGCGAGAGCGCCGAAGCATTGTTGGCGAGGCATTGCACCGCGCGCCCCTGGCCGAGCGGCACGCCCTTGCACAGCACTTTGAAATCCATCGTGCAGAAGCGCCGGATCAGGACCGATTCCCCGAGCCTCGGCTGATGGGTGACCGGCGGCGGCGCGACGTCCGGTGCAACGGCGGCAGGCGCCGCGGCGGGCGGCACAGCGGGTGCGGCCGGACGAGCGGGCGCTGCCGCGGCTTTTGGCGCGGGAGCGGCTTTCGGGGCCGCGGCCTTCGGCGCGGCGGGCTGCCTTGCGGCAGGCTGGGCGGCCGCCGGAGCAGCAGGAGCCGGAGCTGACGCGGCAGGCGCAGGCGCGGGAGCTGCGGCGGGTGCCGCTGCCTTGGGTTCGGCCTTGGGTTCGGGTTTCGGTTCCGGCTTTGCTGCCGCGGGCGCCGGGGCAATCGCATTCAGCGCGCCCTGGCAGCCGCCGGACACCTTCGCCTTGTTCTGCATGAGGCATTCCAGCGCCTCGCGGCCGCCGGGCGTCACGCTGGAACAATTGCGCATGAAGTCGGAGCGACAATTGCTGCGGATCGCATCCTGTTGCGCCTTGGTCGGCGTCTGTGCCTGCACCACCGCCGTCGTAACCGACAGCAGCGCCATGCCCGCCAGCGCGTACGTGCACCACGTCTTCATTGCAGATCAGCTCCCGTTAGAAAATATGGACCCGTGTGTCCCGCGGGCCGCCAAGCCGTATCGCGATATCAATTCGACCGTTAACGCTTGGCCAAAGCTTGCCTGCAGTTGCTCGTCAGCGACGAATGATGGTTCAGCAGGCAGCGCAACACGCGGCTTTGTCCGAAGGTCACGCCCTGGCACAGGAGCGAATGATCTTCCTTGCAATAGCGGTTCACCCATCGCGCTTCCTGCGTCGGCCGCATCGCCGGCAGTTTCAGGTCGGGAGCGGCCGATTCCTTCAGGCCTTCCGGTTGCGTGACCCGGTCCGTGGAAACGACACGCGGCGCGGTCGCTGTGCCGGCAGGTTCTGTCGGCTTTGCCGCAGGCGCGGCTGCGGCCGGTGCCGGTGCGCTTGCGGCCTTGCTGAGTGCGGCCTGACAGGGCGGCGTATGCACCGCAAAGTTCGGGCGCAGGCATTGCACGGATTCATTGCTCCCCGGCACGACGCCCGCGCAGGTGCTCCTGATCTCGGCATGGCAGGCTGAACGAACCTCGGGATAGGGGATTGCGCCCGTCGCCGGACCCGCTGCGGCTGCAGGCTTCTGTGCGGGGGCGGTTGCCCTTTGCTGGGTCGGCGGCTGGGTCCGCTTGGCCGGCGCGTGTGAGGGCGCAGGCCGCGATTGCTGAGGCGGTGGTGGCGGAGGCGGAGCCTCACGCTGTTGCGGTTGCTGGAAGAACGGGAAGAACTGAGCCTGCGCAGCCTGTGTTGCCAGCAGCAACGCCGCGGCGCCGATGACACAACCCAGCGATCCGGTTTTCAAGGTCACCCTCCGCATCATTCTTGTCCTTGATCGCGCCCTGAACGCAGCACGTTCCCTGGCGCGTCCGCTAGCCTCGCGGCGCAGAATAGTCGGCCCCGCGCCTCCCGTCAGCCATCTCCCGGCGAGGGCTGACACGTTTGTCAGCCGACGCAAATCACCATATTTCTACTGTAACCGGAGTCTGCGGTGTGGCCTAAGGTTCCGCCGCTGTAAATCGAGGAGTTTGCCAAATGCCCATGGACGCCGCCGAGATCGAGCGGCTGATCAAGGCCGGAATCCCGGATGCGGAGGTATCGATCCGCGACCTTGCCGGCGATGGCGATCATTATGCGGCAACCGTGCTGGCGGAGAGCTTCCGCGGCAAGTCCCGGGTGCAGCAGCACCAGCTGGTTTACCAGGCGCTGAAGGAGCAGATGGGCGGCGCGCTGCACGCGCTTGCGCTGCAGACGGGCGTACCGGAGAATTGAGGGCAATCGGCGGGTTTCGCCTGTTGCGATGCACCCGTTGCGCCTATATTGGGGCTTGAGCCAGCCGGATCGCCGGACGCGCCCCCGAAGGATCGGATATCTCTATGAGCATCAATCAGTTCATCGACGGTCAGGTAAAGTCCAATGACGTCGTGCTGTTCATGAAAGGCACGCCGCAATTCCCGCAATGCGGGTTCTCCGGCCAGGTCGTGCAGATTCTCGATTATCTGCAGGTGCCCTACAAGGGCGTGAACGTGCTGGAATCGGGCGAATTGCGCGAAGGCATCAAGCAATATTCGCAGTGGCCGACCATCCCGCAGCTCTACGTGAAGGGCGAGTTCGTCGGCGGCTGCGATATCGTGCGCGAGATGTTCCAGGCGGGCGAATTGCAGAGCCTGCTGATGGAAAAGGGCCTGCCGGTTCAGGGCAAGGCGATCGCCTGAAGCTATCGCGTAGCGCGGGTCGGGCCGGGTTATCCTGGCCCGGACGCGTCGTATTTTGCTTGCCTCCGAAGATCGGGGGAAGTGATGGCATCTCATGCACGTTTTTTTGCCCTTAACGAAAAGGCTTTAGCGAAATCTTCCGCTCTTTATTTCCATTCGCGGGAACAGCATCGTGCTCGAACTTAAGCTTCATGATGGTGCGACGCTTGCGGTGCCGAGTAGTCTGCAATCAATTACGACCTACGTCTTGCTTGAGCAGGAACGCTGGTTCGAGAAGGAGATGGAGTTCCTGCAGCATTGGCTGCGGCCGGGAATGACCGTCATCGACATCGGCGCAAATCTCGGCGTCTACAGCATCCTGATGGCGCGTCTGGTCGGTCGGAACGGGCACGTGTTCGCTTATGAACCGGGGAGTGAGACGCGATCGTTCTTGGCGCGAAGCCGCGAACTAAATGCGGTTGAAAATCTTGTCGTTTCGCCGCTTGCATTGTCCGATCGTCGACGAGACGGCTTCCTTGTCTTTGGTTCATCGAGTGAGCTCAATGCGCTTGGGGATTGCGGATCGGGAGAACCCGTGCGCATCGCTAGTCTCGATGAAGAAGATGCGATTCGTGGCTGGTCTTCTCCCGATTTTATCAAGATTGATGCAGAGGGAGAGGAAGAGCGCATCCTCGCTGGTGGACGCGATTTCTTCACGAAACACTCGCCATTGATTATGTTTGAGATCAAGGCAGAAAACAAAATGAATGAAAATCTGCGGCTGCTTTTTCCGAAAATGGGGTATCGTCTATTTCGGCAACTCGGTGATGCGCCGATCCTGCTCAATGTTGACGCGCAGGAACCCTTGGATCCGTACGAACTCAACTTATTTGCCGCCAAACCGGATCGCGTAGGTCTCCTTTCAGAGCAAGGCTTTTTGGTTGATGCAGTGTCGCACTGGTCTCCCGATCTGATTGATCAAACTATCGTAAAGCGTTTCTGCCAGACAATGGAGTCTTTGGCGCCGATCAAGTCCGGCGCCGGCACGCGCGCGGACTCCGAGTATTCTGACTGTCTCGCGGCCTACGCCATGTGGCGGTATGCCGATCAGCCGCTTGAAAGACGCGTTGCAGCTCTCGCGTTTGCGTTGAAAGGACTGAGAGCTCTTTGCTCGCGTGCTCCCACAGCCGAACGCCTCTCGTCGTTAGCGCGCGTCGCATGGGAATTTGGCGCGCGCGCCGAGAGTGTCGCTGCATTGCAGCGTCTGCTCCAGTCGGCTCAGAAAATTCAAATCGGAGAGCCATTTCTTCCGGTGCACTCGCACTTTGACAACATGATATTGAGTGAAGAACGAAATAATTCATTCATATCCGCAGTGGCCGAACAGTTTGAGCGCAGCTCCAACTTTTCTTCGATGTTCGGCGGAGGCTCCGGAGTGTTGCCGTGGCTCTGTACTCAGCCGTTTGTTGGCATCGAAATGGAACGTCGGCGTGTCTTGTGTTTGGCACGTGCCGGTCAACGACCGGCCGTGCCTCCACGACTGTGTAAACTACATTCGGGCCACCGTAATGCGGATATCTGGCGTTCGGGTAAGGTCCCGGGAACCAGCATTGGGCCCTCGAAGTCAGGGCGCAATGAGCCGTGCTCTTGCGGCTCAGGGAAAAAGTACAAGCACTGCTGTGGCTCACATGCATAGGTGCGGTTTGTTACAGGGTAGGTTGCCGAACGCGATCGCCTAAGGCAGCTTCGCTCCGGCCGTCAGGACGGCCGGAACGGATCGCATTTCGCCTGCGTTCCAAAGCGCGGATCGAAATCGAGCGAGCCTCCTGCCATCGGAACGGTGGTGGGCTTCAGCCCTTTGCGGGTGAACTGATCGACCGTGATCGCCTTGTTGTCCCTGGTCGAGCGCAGCCGCACTGGTTCGATCACCTTGCCTTTTTGCGCTTCCGAAAGATCGAGCGCGTAGAGCCCGGTCACCGTGCCCCCGAGACCGAGCTTCTCGATGTTGCGCTTCAGCACAAGCGATTGCGGGGCGTAGATCTCCATCTTCGCGTCGGTGCCCTGGCAGACGAAAATCCGCGTCATCGGCACATCGAGAAAGACGCCGCCGGCGAAAACCGGTGACGCCAGCGACGACAGGATGGTCGCGATCAGCGCTGCGAAAACTGGCCTGCTGAACATATGCTGCGGACCCTTTGAGTCTTTGTGTGCTGGCGCATGCTAGGCGAGGGCGACTTTGCCTTCCATCGCGAGCGCATCACGCATGCGTGTGGAACAAACAAAAAGGCCGCCCGGTAAGGCGGCCTTTTGCATGTCGCGTGCTGAACGGATCAGCGCGAATAGAATTCCACCACGAGGTGCGGCTCCATCTGAACCGGGTAGGGCACCTCGGTCAGCGTCGGGATGCGCAGGAACTTCGCGACCTTCTTGCCTTCATCCACTTCGATGTAGTCCGGCGTGTCGCGCTCGGCGAGCGACTGGGCCTCGAGCACGAGCGCCATTTCCTTCGACTTGTCCTTCACCTCGATCACGTCGCCGACCTTGACCTGATAGCTCGGGATGTTCACCCGGCGCCCGTTCACCTTGACGTGGCCGTGGTTCACGAACTGGCGGGCCGCGAAGATCGTCGGCACGAACTTGGCGCGATAGACGACGGCGTCGAGACGGCGTTCGAGAAGGCCGATCAGGTTCGCGCCGGAATCGCCGCGCAGGCGGATCGCCTCGGTATAGATCGCGCGGAACTGCTTTTCCGAAATGTCGCCGTAATAGCCCTTGAGCTTCTGCTTGGCGCGCAGCTGCACGCCGTAGTCGGAGAGCTTGCCCTTGCGGCGCTGGCCGTGCTGGCCGGGACCGTATTCGCGCCGGTTGACCGGGCTCTTGGGCCGGCCCCAGACGTTCTCGCCCATACGGCGGTCGAGCTTGTACTTTGCTTCAGTGCGCTTGGTCATCGCGTCCTCTTGAAATTGACCAGGTTGAGGAAACGCGCCCTCCTCTGTGCCGGGGAGATCCCCGGAACCGACAGGTCCGGCGGCCAAAGCGGATGGCCGGAACCACGGGTCGCGAAACGAGGAACGGCCCCCACCTTTTCAGGGACTTGGGGGCCGAACCGCGGCCGGTATCTAGAGGGTAGCGGCGGACCTGTCAAATCCGGCGGCCGCGCGCCTCGGCCGACTTGCGCTTGGCGACCGAGCACTGGGTCTTGCCCTGTTTGACGCTCAGCAGCTGCACCTTGAAGTTCCCCAATGCGGCCTGGTTCTGGATGGTATCCGCCCCTTCCTCCTTGGCGAATGGCGCATCGATCGAGCACGTCAGGCCGGCGGGCGACCGCTTGAAGGCGATCGTGACGCGCCGGCCACCGGTCTCGAAGGTTTGCAGGCGAACCAGCTTTCCATCGTCGAAAATCCAGATGACCTCGCCGCCGCGGCCCTTTCTCGGCTTGTTCAGTTCGAATGTGCCGGAGAAGGAATTGCTGCCGCGCGGACGCCCGTCGGCGCCCGTCACCGCAACGGCATGAACCTGATCGATCAAGTTTCCCGGACCGATCGTCAGCGTAATGGTTTGGGTGCTCGTGTTGTTGACGACGCGACCATTGTCGAGGCGGCGGAGCGTTCGATCGTAAACGACCGTCGCGGTCACGACCTGGCCGTCAAGATCCAGAAACGTGACCGGCTGCGCCATGGCCGCTGACGCTGTTACCAGCAGAGTTGCGAGTGCCACCCACACCGGCATCTGCATGCGGGACTCCCTTGTCTTGAATGTGCGATCTCAAGCTTTCGATCTGATCACGCGACAGTCCGAACGGACCGTGGTTGCAGACAGGATCTCGATCTTCTGGCGGTTCGTCTGGGATGTGGTGGCGGTGCCGCCATCGGCGCCTTCTTCCTTCGCGAACGGCGCTTCCACCTTGCAGGCGAAACCGCCATTGGCACGCGTGAAAGACACCGTGATCTTGCGGCCGCCTTTCGCGAAGGTCTGAAGCCGAACGAGGCTGTTGCCGTCGAAGGTGAACAGCATCTCGCCGTGCTGCCATTTCGTCGGCTTGTTCAAGTGCGCCGTTAGGTTTCCGGAGAAGCCGCCGACCTGCCGGCCATCCCTGGTGACAATCTCGATCTTGTAATTCTGGTCGATCAGGTTGTCCGGCAGGAGCTTCAGGGTCATGGTCTGCCGGTTCTCGTTATTGACGATCCGGTTTCCCTGTTCGAGCAGACGCACGGTCTGGGCGTAGGTGAATGAGGCGGTCACCGTGTGGCCCTCGAGCTGCTTGTACGTTACCTCTTGCGCCATTGCGGCAGTCGAGGACGCAAGCAAAGCCACCGCACCAAAAATGCGTTTCATCGCCATCCCCCCGTCGCGGCGGCTCGGTTCAATCGGCTGCGCGCGCGTATATCTCAGCACAACAACTGAAACTTGTGGAGGGCCTGCGCGAGTTCGGAGGAGGGAGGTTGGGCTGAGGTGAACACCATGCGGCCCGCCTCGGGCGCCGCCCCCGGTTTGGAGGGACCGAGCAGATCGACCACGCGGCGCGCGATGGCCGGTGCCGGATCGACCAGGGTCACAGGCCATGGGGCGACGCGGGCGAATTGCGCGTCGAGCAGCGGGTAATGCGTGCAAGCCATGACAACCGTGTCGGTGCGCAAGCCATCGCGTTCGACAAAGCACGGCGCGATTTCGTCGAAGATATCGGCGTCGTCCACCATCTCGCCGCGGAGCAGTGCTTCCGCGAGCACCGCAAGGCGCCGCGATCCGACCAGCGTCACGTCGCAGCCCTGACCGAAATCCGCGATCAGTTTCCTTGTGTACTCGCGCGTCACCGTGGCCTCGGTGCCGAGCACCGAAACGAGGCGGGTCTGCGAGGCCGCGCAGGCGGGCTTGATCGCGGGGACCGTCCCGACAAACGGCACCGAGAAGCGCTCGCGCAAACGCGTGAGCACGAGCGTCGATGCCGTGTTGCATGCGATCACGACGAGGTCGGGCCGATGCGCATCGATCAGCGATCCCATCACCGACACGACGCGATCGCTCAGTTCGGATTCGGACAACCGGCCATACGGAAAGCCGGCGTCATCCGCGGCATAGACAAAGCGCGCATCCGGACGCAGCGGCACGATCTCGCGGAAGACGGTCAGTCCGCCTAGCCCGGAATCGAAGACGAGGATGGTGGGAGATTGCGATGTCAAACGCGTGTCCTGGCCGTCATGTGCCGACGCTGAGCGGCGCACCGAGTTTACGGAGCGCGGCAAGCACCGACAACGCGACGATGCGGCCGGTCTTCGGATTTTCCGACGGCACGTTTTCGATCGACAGGCGGAAGCGCGCGGAGTCTGCCTCCACTTCAATGTCGTGACAGTTGCGGGTCACGGCCGGATCGGCCCAGATATCGATCCGGGTGCGGTCGGGGCCTATACCGGCGAGCGACAATGCGGCGGCGACATTCACGTTGGCCGGGAAGCCTGCGGCCGCTTCCCGCGCGCTGCCGGAAAAGACACGTTTGGCCTCGGTCAATCCGTCGACCGAGATGCCGTTCTTTTCGAGATAGGGCGCGCCCTTCAATCCGGCGGGCGGCTTGCGCGTCGTCATCTGCACGGACGTGATCTCGCCCTCGGCCGCGGCTACGACGGCGTCGAGGCCGAGCAGCGCGCCGGTCGGCACGATGATCCGGCCGCCCTTGGCCTTGGCGAGGTCCAGGATCTGCGGACGCGGCAGCAATGCGCCGCAGCTGAGGACGATCACCGACTTGCCGGCCTCCAGCATCGGGCGGCAGATGTCCTCGATGATCGCGGCGGGCGCGCATTCGACCGCGATATCGGCGCGGGCCGGGAACTCGCTGAGCGGCACGATCGGGCAGGCGATCCCCTCGGCGTCGAGAAAGGCCTGGGCCTTGGCCCGGTCGCCGGCCGCGGCACAGGCGAGTTTCAGCCCGGGCAGGCCCGCATTGAGCTTGCGGGCCAGCATGCGGCCGATGGCTCCAAGTCCTGCGATGGCGACGCGAATTTCCGGCATTGTGGTGTGGTTCTCCTGAAGTCAGGGCGCTGTTTACGTCTGCGCCATCATGCCCACAAGGTCCCGCTTGACCCCAACGGCGGCCATGGGCAAGTCTGCCGTAAAATTCAGGGAGGAATTTATGTTCAAGAAGATTGTTCTCGCAGCGGTTGCTGCGGGCGTTGTGGCCGTGTCCGGCCCCGCATCGGCTCAGGATTTTCCGACCCGTCCGATGACCATGATCATCCCGTTCGCGGCGGGCGGACCGACCGATGTGCTCGGCCGCGTGCTGGCGCAGCGCATGAGCGAGGTGCTCGGTCAGCAGGTGGTGGTCGAAAATGTCGGCGGCGCCGGCGGCCAGACCGGCTCCAAGCGCGTCGAGCAGTCGAAACCCGACGGTTACACTTTCGTGCTCGGCACCGTCGGTACGCATGCCCAGAGCCAGACGCTCAGCAAGAAGCCGCTTTATAACGCTGCGACCGACTTCACCCCGGTCGCGCTGGTCGCGGAGGTGCCGATCGCGCTGATCGCGCGCAAGGATTTCCCGGCCAACAATCTCAAGGAATTCGTCGAGTATTCGAAGAAGAACGCCGCGAAGATGCAGTACGGTTCGGCCGGTGCGGGTTCCGCGACGCATCTCGGTTGCGTGGTCGCCAACATGGTGATGGGCACCGACATCGTGCACGTCCCCTACAAGGGCACGGGACCCGCGATGCAGGACCTGCAGGGCGGACGCATCGACTTCCTGTGCGAGATCATCTCGACCGCAAAGCCCCAGATCGATGGCGGCACGGTAAAGGCGATCGCCATCATGACCAAGGAGCGCTCGCCCGCGCTGCCCAATCTGCCGACGGCGGAAGAGCAGGGAACCAAGGGCATGGAAGCCTACACCTGGAACGCGATCTTCCTGCCCAAGGGCACCCCGGAGCCGATCGTGAAAAAGCTCGCGGATGCCGTCAACCAGGCAGCGGATACGCCGGGCGTGAAGGAGAAGCTCGCGGCTCTTGGCGCAGTTGTGGTCGCACCGGACCGCCGTTCGCCGCAATATCTCGACAAGTTCGTGAGGGAAGAGATCGCCAAGTGGCGTGAGCCGATCCTGAAGAGCGGCGCGCAGACCGACTGAGCGCTCAGCGCTGAAGATCTGCATGGCGGCGGATCGCCAGGTCCGCCGCCACTTTTTTTGAACGGCGTTCCCCGATGTGCCACACTGAGCGCGTCCGATTTGAATCGGACGCCGGTACGCGAGGACCGGTCGTCGAAGCGCGGTGAAAGGCGAGGGGGACATGAGTTCGGGCCGCGTGCTCGTCGTTGAGGACGAAGTGCTGATCCGCATGCTCGCGGTCGACATGCTGCTCGATCTCGGGCGCGAGGCCGACGAAGCAGGGACCGCGGCCGAAGCGCTCGAAATGCTGCGCGCGCCGGGGGCGGAATACGCCCTGGTGCTGCTCGATCTCGGTCTTCCCGACAAACGCGGCGACGATCTGGTCCGCGAGATCCGGCAGACGCACGCGAACCTGCCGCTGGTGGTCGCGAGCGGCGAGGATCAGACCGAAGTCACCGCGCGATTGAAAGAGTTCGAACCGATCGGCTTCCTCGGCAAGCCCTTCGATCTCGACGGATTGCAGATCGCGATCGGGAAATTCGCTCCCTGAGCGGGCGGCAGTTACGCAGCGAGAACGGCGACCACCAGCAATGTCGCCGTCGCAAGCACGGCCGCCACGCACAGCGTGATCAGCTGCGCGGCATGCTGGTCGAAGAGCGGGCGGGACAGAGGCAGCATGGCCGATCCTGACGGGTGCGTTCGACAGGGCGCCATGAATCGCGATTCTGCCCCCGCAGGGCGAGTCCTTTATCTGCAGGGGGCATGGTTGACTCTGCTGCTCAGAATCACCCGCGCGTCCCCGCGAAGGCGGGGGACCCAGAGCAAACCAGCTGCCTTCGCGGGAATGAGCGGAGTGTGACGGCGCTCTAAATGATCAGCGCCGCGCATTGTCCGCGACAGCAAATCCGAGTTCGCGTAAGCCCTCACGCGCCTTCGGCGTTATCTGGCCGGAAATGCGGAGTTCCGGACGCCCGAGCCGGTTGGCCCGGATTGCGCTCGACGCATTGGTCATGGCCCGGCTTGTTCCCTCGGTCCAGGAGAGTGCATCGACGGGCCAGATCCCGATGACGGTGCCAGTGGCGGTCTGGTTGAACGGGAAGTCGCCGGCCGACACGAAGCTGACGATCGACTTGTTCTTCAGGTGATAGTCCGCGACCATTTCGGCGTAGCGCCGATTGAACACCGCGGCATCGCGGCGCTGTACGCTGACTGCACGGCGCAGGAAGGCATCGCGTCCGGGAACCGGCACGACTTCAAGCGACGACACCATCGAGGTCATGTCGAGCGGCGTGTAGTTGCGGTTCTGCAGCAGCGCGTCGGCGGTGCCGCGGTCGAG
>NZ_DATMRV010000242.1:0-15146 GCF_035565795.1 Pseudorhodoplanes sp. | reverse complement strand
TCACGCGATCCGGATCGCCGAACACGTTGCGCGCGCCCTGCTCGACAAGGAAGCGCGGCAGCGTGTGTTGCAGCAGCCAGTTCACGCCGGGAATGCGCAGAAGCTGAAAGCCGATCGGCACCGAGGTCGAATGGAACGGATAGCCGCCCGCATCGACGAGGATCAGCTTTTTAACACGCGCAGGTTCGGCGAGCGCGGCGCGCCAGGCCACGGCGCCGCCGAGTGAATTGCCGCCGGCGATGCAGGTTTGCACGCCGAGTTTGTCGAGCAATGCGAACATGACGCGGACGTCGTTGTCGACCGAATAGGTGTTGTCAGGGGAGGGCCCGGTCAGCCCGAAGCCCGGAAGATCGAAACGGATAATACGCTTCCTGTCTTTCAGCCCGTCCACCCAGCCGTCCCAGGCGTGCAGCGAGGAGCCGGTGCCGTGCATCAGCACCAGCGGAACTGCATCATCGCGCGGGCCCTCGTCGCGCACATGCACCTTCATGCCGGCGACATCGACGAACTGCGAGGGCGGAGGCGCCCATCGCGCCTCCAGATCATCGACGCGAAGCTCCGGCGCCCAGGTCAGCGCGAGAAAAGCGCCGACGGCGAGAACGAGCCCAACCACAAGAGCTGCAGCGATCGTCATGACCATTTTCATGGCAAAGCGATTTCGGCTGTCGATGCAGCAAACTAGCGAAAGAACTGGATGGCTTTGTGGCCGCCGTTGCGGCCGATTGTTGCGCGACAGCGGTTCGCGCCGTCGCGCGGCTGGCGGCTATTTGCGGCCGGCGCGCATGATCCTTGGCGCGCGTTGTGTGCGCGCTGCCTTGCGTATCGGATGCGTGTGCGCGCGCGATAAAGCGGGCGGTCAGCTCGCCGGCTTGTCCTTGAAATAGGGCTCGACCTTGCCTTTCAGCTTGATGGTCAGCGGCTTGCCGAAACGGTCCTTGGCAGCGCCCGCCGCCACGCGGATCCAGCCCTCGCTGATGCAATATTCCTCGACATTGGTCTTTTCCTTGCCCTCGAAGCGGATGCCGATATCGTGCGACAGCAATTCCTCGTTGTAGTGGGGGCTGTCCGGATCGACGGAGAGGCGGTCGGGAAAGGTGTCGGTCATGATGGCTCGCAGATGGGTCGTGCAGATGTGGCAATCCTGGACGCCCTCCTAAGCCGTCGGGCGCCCATTCGCAATCGGCTTGCATGCAACGCGAATGGGGCCTTTTTTGTTGGCTCGGGCGCCTACTTGTCGCCGACCACGGCCACCGCCGAGATCTCCAGCATCATGCCGACCGCGGGCAGGCTGTGGACGGTGATCGTGGTGCTGGCCGGGAAATTGCCGTCCGGCCAGAACTCGCGTCGGATCGGCATCAGCGGGTCTAGCAGCCGCGGATCGGTGAGATAGACGGTGATCGTCACCACATCCTTGATGCTGCCGCCGGCGCGCTTCACCACAGAATCGATGGCGCGGAAGATCACGCGCGCCTGGCCTTCAAAGTCGCCGGCCATCGACTTGCCCTGCTCGTCGACAAGTCCGGTCTGGCCGGAGACCCAGACAGTTTTGCCGCCCTCAGTGACGACGCCGGGAGAAAAGCCGCGTGACTGCGCACGATCGGCTTTCAAATAGTCACGCGCTGTACCGGGAGTTGCGGACAGCACGACGACGCCGGCAAGCGCAAGCAGACAGGCACGGATCATTGTTATCTCCTTCAGTGAAATTCGGAGAGTGAGCAGGCAATCGACGTGCCAGCAAGGCCGCCTCAGGTCAGCGTGAAGGCTTCGTGCACCGCGCTCTGGATCGAACCGCCCATCACCGGCCCGCCGCCGCAGACGTGGATGAAGTCGCCAATGACGGCAGCGCCCAAACCATGTCGCGGCGTCGGCATCGGGGCATAGGATTCCCAGATGTCCTTCTCGATATCGTAGCCCTCGTTCTGGCCATAGACCCGGTTGGTGCCTTCACCGCCCATCACGAAAATCCTGCCGCTCATCAGAACCGCGCCGTGGCCGGAACGCGCGGTCGGCAGCGGCGCACGCGGCTCCCACTTGTCGGACTTCGGATCGTAGACGTGATGCAGGTTCGAGTTGGTGTGGAACGAGTCCACCCGGCCGCCGATCACATGGATCTTGCCGTTCACCGCGAGCGTGCCGGTATGATCTCGGCCGGTCGGCATCGGCGCGCGCGCCGCCCATTGGTCGATGCGCGGGTCATAAACCAGATGCCAGTCGACCGACTTCTTTGTTGCGAAAGTGTCTCCGATCGCGCCGCCGATCGCATGCAGTGTGCCGTTGATCGCCGCGCAGCCGATCGCCGCGAACGGCTTCGGCAGCGGCGCGATGGCGCGCCAGTTCTCGCCGTCGAGCACGAAGCACAGATTATCCGGCTTGCGGTTCTGTTCGATGAAGCCGCCAATGGCGTAAAGCTTGCCGTTGACGACCGCCACGCCGACGTGATTGGCGCCGCGCGGCAGGAGCGGCGCGTCGATCCATTTGTCGGTCGCCTGGTCGTAAACGTGGTGGTAAGGCCGGTCCACGCGCTGTTCGCCATAGCCGCCGACCACATGCATGCGGTTGTTGAGCGTGGTGGCCCAGGCCATCTCGCTGCGCGGCAAGGGCAGCGCCGCCCTGGTCACCCAGCGTCCCTGCTGGGCGGCGCGCGGTGCCGGAGAATCGAAGACCTGCTGCAGCTTCATGGTGTCGAGCGGCGGAGTCTTGATCTTCGGATCGGTGAGGTGGGAGTAGACCGGGTCGTGCCCGGCATGGTGCTGCGCCAGCGCGGGGGCTGCGACGCTTGCGCCCAGGCCCGCCAGTATCGTGCGCCGTGAAATCATTCCACTCCCCCGTGGCCCTGTCAGCCGCCGCTCCCACCCGAGCGACTAGCTTGGCTTGGCGGCGGCACTATGACATGAAGCCACAGGCACAGGGCAAGAGCCGCCCTACGAGTGTGCCAGGGACGAAAGATGACCCTCGGAACCTACGAAAAAGCTGCATTTCCCGGCGCCGTCGGCGCGGACCGGCATGACTGGACCCGCGCCGAGATCCGCGACCTGTTCGCCCTGCCGTTTCCGGAATTGATGTTTCAGGCGCAGGCGACGCATCGCGCCAGTTTCGACCCCTGCGAGGTCCAGGTCTCGACGCTGCTGTCGATCAAGACCGGCGGCTGCCCCGAGGACTGCGCCTATTGCCCGCAGAGCGCGAGTTACGACACCGGCGTCAAGGCCGAAAAGCTGATGAGCGTCGACAAGGTGCTGGCGGAAGCGCAGGCGGCCAAGGATGCCGGCGCAAGCCGCTTCTGCATGGGCGCGGCCTGGCGCGAGCCGAAGGATCGCGACCTCGACAAGGTGTGCGCGATGATCGAGGGCGTGCGCGCGATGGGACTCGAGACCTGCGTGACGCTCGGCATGCTGACCGGCAATCAGGCCAGGCGTCTGAAGCAATCGGGCCTCGATTACTACAACCACAATCTCGACACCTCCCCGGAATTCTACGGGAATATCATCACGACCCGCACCTATCAGGAGCGTCTCGACACGCTGGCGCATGTTCGCGATGCGGGCATCAATGTCTGCTGCGGCGGCATCGTCGGCATGGGCGAGGGCGCCGAGGACAGGGTCGGCATGATCCATGCGCTTGCGACGCTGCCGGTGCATCCGGAAAGCGTGCCGATCAATATGCTTGTGCAGGTGGAAGGAACGCCGCTCGCCAATGGCGCTGCGATCGATGCCATCGATTTCGTTCGCACGATTGCGGTTGCGCGCGTCACCATGCCGCGCTCGATGGTGCGGCTCTCGGCCGGTCGCGAGGACATGACCGACGAGACGCAGGCGCTTTGCTTCCTGGCCGGCGCCAATTCGATCTTCTACGGGCCAAAGCTGCTGACAACGGCAAATCCGGCGGCGGATCGCGACCGGCAATTGATGGATCGACTCGGCCTGCGCGCCATGCAGGTGTGAATTCCCTTTCTTTACCTCCCCCCTGAAAGGGGGAGGTCGACTGACTTCGCAAAGCGAAGGCAGTCGGGTGGGGGTCACTCACTGAGTTTTGGAAAATCGACCCCCCCTCCCTGACCCTCCCCCTTTGAAGGGAGGGAATACGTTGAGTGCGGTAACGGTCGTGAGTGTCCCATGCAGGAAAAGGCGTCAGTCAGTTCCGGGCCGCGCTGGTACGCCACCGGCCTCGACCATATCTGGCTGCCCTATTCGCAGATGAAGACAGCGCCTGCGCCGCTGCCGGTGGCGCGGACGGAAGGCACGCGCATCCATCTGACAGACGGCCGCGAACTCGTCGACGGCATCGCGTCGTGGTGGACGGCCTGCCACGGCTACAATCATCTGCATATCCGGGACGCCGTGCAGCGGCAGCTCGAGGTCATGCCGCATGTGATGTTCGGCGGTCTCGTGCATGAGCAGCCGTTGACCCTCGCACGACGACTGTCGGAGATGCTGCCGGGCGATCTCGATCGCGTGTTCTTCACCGATTCCGGTTCGGTCTCGGTTGAGGTCGCGATGAAGATGGCGATCCAGTACCGGCTCAATCTCGGCGACAAGAAGCGCGATACCTTCGTGTGCTTCCGCGGCGGCTATCACGGCGACACGCTGGGCACGATGGCAGTCTCGGATGAGACCGGCATGCATAAGGCCTTTGCCGGTGTGCTGCATCGTCATCTGATGGCCGATTTGCCGAAGGACGATGAGTCGGAAGCCGCGTTGTCCGCATTGCTGGAGCGCAACGCTGCGCGGCTCGCCGGCATCATCGTCGAGCCGCTGGTGCAGGGCGCGGGTGGCATGCGCTTTCACGATCCGTCCGTGCTCACGCGACTTCGCAGGGTCGCCGACCGTTTCGATCTGCTGCTGATCCTCGACGAAATATTTACCGGCTTCGGCCGGACCGGCACCATGTTCGCGTGCGAGGCCGCCGGCATCGTGCCCGATATCGTCACACTGTCGAAGGCGCTCACTGGCGGGACGCTTCCGCTCGCGGCAACGGTCGCGCGCAGGAAGGTGTTTGACGCTTTCTGGTCGGACGATCCGATGGCGGCGCTGATGCACGGTCCGACCTATATGGCCAATGCGCTGGCCTGTGCCGCTGCCAATGCATCGCTCGATCTGTTCGAGGACGGCGAACGGCTGCGTCAGGTCGCGCGCATCGAGCAGTGGCTGACCGCGGGGCTTGCGCCATGCGGCGATCTGCCGGGCGTGACCGATGTGCGCATCCGCGGCGCGATCGGCGTCGTCGAGCTTGTACGCATCGACGACCTCGGTGCGTTGCGCAGAGCCTTTGTCGAGAGGGGCGCGTTCATCCGGCCGATCGGCAACGTGATCTACCTCACGCCGGCGCTGACCATCGGCGAGGAGGATGTGGCGTTTCTCACGCGGGTGATCGGAGAGGTGGTGCGAGACGCTCGTCACGCTTAGACGCGTTGGAGTAGCTCAGCCCATCAGCGCGTCGTAATCGGCATGCGAGCCGATCCAGAACCACAGTAAGCCCTCATCGGCCTCCACCGCCAACGCGCGGTAACGCAGTCCCACCCGTACCGACCAATACTGACCGACTTTCTTGAAGTGCAGCGACGGATGCTTCGGGTTGTCTTTGAGGAGTGCGTAGTTTCGATCGGCGACTTCGCGAACGGAAGCGGGAAGCTTTTGGTAGGCCTCCCAAAAATCCGGGCTCGCGAAGTGTCTCATATCTCGCGGGCGCGGCCCTTACGGTAATCGTCTCGTGCGCGCTCCGCCAGCGCATCGAGCCGGCCGCTCTTCGCATCCCGTGCGATCTTTTCGTCAAACCGTGCAGCGTCAAAGGCCTCGAACCAGTCGCGAAACTTGGCAAGCTGATCGGGCGTGAGCTGGGTCACGGCTTGTTCGATCTCTTCGAGCTTGGTCATGTCAGCTTGTTAGCACAAATCCGGTGACGCGTCATATCCGAACTCCGCTGAAGACCGCTCTCCGCCGCTACACCAGCCCGCAGCTCTTCGCGATCTGGGCGAACGCCGGATGATCCGCCCCCGCTTCCAGCCGCGGCAATGCGATCACTTCGATCGCAGGCAGAAAACGGCTGATCGTCGCGACGGTTTCGAACAGCGGCACGTGGCTGCCTTCGCTTTCGCTGACGACGATCGTGCGCAGGTCGCAGTCCTCCTGGTCCAGCACCTCGGCGGCAGTCAGCGTATGACTGATGCTGCCGAGATAAGTGCCGGCGACGAGCACCACCGGCAGATCGAGCTCGGCGATCCAGTCCAGCACAGTGTTGTCCTGGTCGATCGGCACCATCACGCCGCCAACGCCTTCGACCAGAAGCGAGCCGTCCGCTTCCTTCATCGCGGTCTCGCAGAATGACACCAGCTGATCGAAGTCGATCTCCGTGCCCGCATGACGCGCGGCCATGTCCGGCGACAGCGGCGCGGCGAAACGCCATGGCGAGATGTCATGGATTTCCTCGTCGGTGAACGGCAGACCGAGCGCGCGCAACAGAACGCCCGAGTCGCTCTCGCCGGCGCGTGCTGGATCGAATCCGCTGACGATCGGCTTCACCGCATCGATCGCTTCGCCCTGGCTGCGCAGATAGCGGATCAGGCCCGCGGCGACGAACGTCTTGCCGACATCGGTCCCGCTCGCAGTGATGAAGACGGATGCCATTGACGCCTATCCCCCGGTTTGAGCTTCAGCTCAGGATGCGGTTACGCACGATATTCGCCAGCCGTTCGATCGCCTCGTCCGGCTGCGCTGCATTGAACGTCACGCGGAGCCGTGCGGTTCCCTCCGGCACGGTCGGTGGGCGGATTGCGACCACCAGAAATCCTTCGTCTTCCAGCAATGCCGACGCCCGCAACGCAGCATCGGCGTCTCCTATGGTGACCGGCACAATTGCGCTCTCTGCGGCCGGCAGATTGGCCGCGCGGGTGAACGCACGCGCTTTCCGGACGGGCAGGGCGGCATAATCGGGATCGCCTTCAATGATGTCGAGGGCTGCGATCGCCGCACCGAGTGCTGCCGGCGGCAGACCGGTCGAATAGATCAGCGTGCGCGCGCGGTTGTGCATCAGGTCGATCACCTCGCGCGATGCGCACAGATAACCGCCATAGCTGCCGATCGCCTTCGACAGGGTGCCCATCTGCAACGGGATCTCGGCGGGCGGATTGGTTGCGAATGCAGAGCCGCGGCCTTTGCCGAGGACGCCGATGCCATGCGCATCGTCGCTCATCAGCCAGGCGTCGTAGCGATTGGCCACTTCCGACAGGTCCTGAAGCGGGGCGAGATCGCCGTCCATCGAGAACACGCCCTCGGTCACGATCAGCGCATGCGTGAAGCGTGCGCGTTCGGCCTCGAGGAGCGTGCGCAGATGGGCGACGTCATTGTGACGGAAGGTCAGGATCGGAGCGCCGCTGAGCCTCGCGCCGGTATGCATCGAGGCATGCGCAAGCTCGTCGATCAGGATCACGTCGTCGCGCCCGGTCAGCGCGGGAATGATCCCTGCATTGGCGAGGTAGCCCGACCCGAACACGCAGGCGGCGTCCGCACCCTTCAGCCGGGCCAGCCGGCCTTCCAGCTCCGTGTAGAGCGGATTACTGCCGGTTACGAGCCGGGACGCACCGGCGCCCGCGCCGTATTTTTCCGCGGCCAGTGCCGCGGCGCGCTTCACGGCCGGATGCTGGCTGAGATTGAGGTAGTCGTTGCTGCAGAAGGACAGCAGCGTGCGGCCGTTGCGGACAACATTGACGCCATCGCCCGCGGCAGTCTCGACGATGCCGCGCCGCAGGTTTTCACGTTCGCGCGCCGCGAGCTTGTCGCGGGCGAAAAGATCGAGGGATCGCATGGCGGGCGGACCATGGACGGCCCCCCCGTTGGACGCAACCGGAAAGTCGGCGATAACCGGCCCTGGCCGGGGGCAGAGGATTCCCGACCATTGCAGAAGGTCTGGCCGGGATGGCTTATCTCTTGGTGTTTCTGGGGGGCGGGCTCGGGGCGATGCTCCGCCACGGTGTCAATGTGGCGACGCCGCGCTTGCTGGGCAATGGCTTTCCCTGGAGCACATTCCTCATCAACATCACCGGGTCGCTGATCATGGGCCTCGTCGCCGGCTGGTTCGCCTTCAAGGGCGACGCGCCACAAGGCTGGAGGCTTTTCCTGACTACGGGAATCCTCGGCGGTTACACGACCTTTTCCGCCTTCTCCCTCGATACGGCGCTCTTATATGAGCGTGGTGACGTGGGTCTTGCCGCGGCCTATGTGGCGGCCTCGGTCGCGCTTTCGATTGCCGGATTGTTCGCCGGACTTTGGATCATCCGCTCGCTGGCGTGATGAAAGCCGGAGCAGAATTGCTGATGTTTTCGGCAGCGTTGCCAATACCGGATTTGCCTGCGCTGCATCGATCGCAAACGTTTGCGAACTGAATCAAAGCCTTAGCAGCGCGGACGCGCAAAAAATGCTTTGCATACAATAGCGCGAACTTGGCCCCGAACTTGCGTAGCTCCTCCTGCCGGGATCGGGAGATGCTGCTGTGCCAGTCAGGATCGATGCCGAACCTTATCCGCTTCAGATCGACATCAGCCGGTCTGCACTCGTCATTATCGACATGCAGCGGGATTTCCTCGAGCCCGGCGGTTTCGGCGCCGCGCTCGGCAATGACGTCTCGCTCCTCAAGGCTGCGGTTGAGCCGATCAACAATGTGCTCAAGGTCGCGCGCGAAATCGGTCTCCTCGTCATCCACACGCGCGAAGGCCACAGGCCGGACCTTGCCGATGCGCCGCCGCTGAAGGTCGATCGCGGCGATCCGGCAACGCGCATCGGTGCACCGGGGCCGATGGGACGCATCCTCGTCCGCGGCGAGCCGGGCCACGACATCATTCCCGAGCTTTATCCCATTGCCGGCGAGCCTGTGATCGACAAGCCCGGCAAGGGCGCCTTCTACCAGACCGATCTGGAGTTGATGCTGAAGAACCGCAGCATCGAAACGCTGCTGGTGTGCGGCGTGACGACCGAGGTCTGTGTCAACACCACGATCCGCGAAGCCAATGATCGCGGCTTCCGCTGCATCGCTTTGTCCGATTGCTGCGCATCCTATTTCCCGGAATTCCACGCCGCGGGTCTTGCGATGATCAAGGCACAGGGCGGGATTTTCGGTTGGGTCTCCGATTCACAGAAAGCGATTGCTGCGATCGCCGCGCATGGCGCACGCGCATCCAAAATGCCGTTTGGGATCATCGAAGGGGGAGTGCGATGACCGAGATTGCGAAGATGGATCTGGCGAAGTCCCGTCCTGCATTGTGGACGCCGGGCGACTGGAACGCGTTTTTTGGCTTCGGCACCAACATCCTGGTCAACATGCTGGTGCTGACCGGGCTTCTGCGCTTCGTGCTGAAGATGCCGGACTCGATCGTGTTCGGCCGCATCCTTCCCGCGATGGGTCTGATGATGTTTCTCTCGACCGTGTATTATGCGTGGCTCGCATACAGATTGGCATTGAGGACCGGCCGCTCCGATGTCTGTGCGCTGCCGTCGGGCATCAGCGTGCCGCACATGTTCGTGGTCACTTTCGTAATCATGCTGCCGATCTCGCTTCGTACCAATGACCCGATCAAGGGCTGGGAGGCGGGCCTCGTCTGGGTGTTCTTCCAGAGCTTCATCCTGATGATCGGCGGTTTCATTGCGCCGTATATCCGCAAGATCACGCCGCGCGCCGCACTTCTCGGCACGCTTGCCGGTGTTTCGATCACCTTCATTTCGATGCGGCCCGCGCTCGAGATGTTCCTGACACCGCAGATCGGGCTCCTTTGCTTTGCGATCATTCTCGTCGCCTGGTTCGGCGGCGTGAAATATCCGAAGGGCATTCCGGCGGGCCTGATTGCGATCGCGGCCGGCATGCTGATCGCCTGGGGGTCGACGCTGTTCGGCTTCAGCATCGGCGGTCTCAGCGTGGACAAGGTAACGGGCGCCTTCGCCAATTTTGGTTTTTCGGTGCCGATCCCTGCATTCGGTCACGTGTTCTCAGGCTTCGAGTTCCTTGGCATCATTCTTGTCACCGCAATCCCGTTCGGTATCTACGATCTCGTGGAAGCCATGGACAACGTGGAGAGCGCGGAAGCCGCCGGCGATCACTACCAGACGACGCAGGTGCTGACGGCCGATGGCGTGGTCAGCCTGATCGGCTGCCTGATGGGCAACCCCTTCATCAACGCGGTCTATATCGGTCATCCCGGCTGGAAGGCGATGGGCGGACGCATCGGCTATTCGGCCGCGACCGGGCTGATGGTGATCGTCCTGTCCTGGTTCGGCATCGTGGCGCTCATGCTTGCGCTCGTCCCGCTGGTCGCGATCTCGCCAATCCTACTCTACATCGGCATGCTAATTGGCGCGCAGGCGTTCCAGACCACGCCGACCCATCATGCGCCCGCGATCGCCCTCGCACTGACGCCGCATCTCGCGGCATGGGCGAAGACCCTGATCGACGGAGCGCTCGGTGCTGCCGGGACCACGGCCGCTGCTGTCGGCTTCGACAAGATGGCAATGCAGGGCGTGATCTATCACGGCCTCGAGGTCATGGGCGGCGGCGCGATCCTGTCCGGGCTGATCCTGGGCGCGATCGGGGTGTTCATCGTGGACCGCGAATTCGTGAAGGCCTCGGCCTTCGCGGCCGCGGGCGCCGTGCTGACCTTCTTCGGCTTCATGCACGGCGAGGCGGTGGGCATTGCCGTGACGCCTTCGGTGGCGCTGGCCTATGCCATGGTCGCGGCCTTCCTGTACGGCCTCAGCCGGCAGAGCCTCGGCATCAGCGTCCCGGCTCCGGCCCCGAAAGCCGCCGCGGTCCCGGCCGAATAAGGCACGCAGCCCGGCCATACCGGGTCGTGACTTGAATCGAATGCGCTTCGCGGGCATGTGGGGGCATGCCCGACGCCACCGACTCCTTGGCCATCCTCAGCCGGGCACCGGTCATTCCGGTGCTCACGATCCACGACTTTGAGCTGGCCGTGCCGCTTGCGCGCGCTTTGTGCGATGGCGGCCTCCCCGTGATCGAGGTCACGCTTCGCACGAGGGCGGCGCTCGCCGCCATTGCAGCGATTGCGGTGGAAGTGCCGGACTGCATCGTCGGCGCGGGCACGGTGGTCCGGCATGTCGATGCAGCCTTCGCGATCGATTCGGGCGCGAAATTCCTGGTCAGTCCCGGGACCGACACGGTTCTCGCCGAAACCTTCACCGAGATCGAGATCCCGGTTCTTCCCGGTTGTTCGACCGTGAGCGAGGCGATGGTGCTGTCCGACCTCGGCTTCGAAGTCCTCAAATTCTTTCCGGCGGAAGCCTGCGGTGGCGCGGCCTGGTTGAAGGCGGTCGCGGCACCCTTGCCGCATATCCGTTTCTGTCCGACCGGCGGGATCCATGTGGGCAATGCGCCCGACTATCTTGCGCTGCCGAATGTCGTCTCTGTCGGCGGCTCCTGGGTGGTGCCGCAGGATGCGCTTGCGGCGAAGGACTTCAAGCGCATCAAGGCGCTTGCGCGCGAGGCGGCGGACCTGCGCGCCTGATGCAAGCGGACAAGCCGCAGCCGGCGCGCCGCAAGCGCAAGACGTTCGATTGGCCGACCGCCGTTCTGATTGCCATCGTCGTTTCGGCCGCAGCCTATGTCTTTTGGCGCGACGGTGCAGCGCGCTTCTTCGACGTGATCTGGTCCGATGCCGACCTGTTCGTGTGGATGCTGCCGAACGTCCTGGCCGGCTGCCTGATCGCAGCCTTGGTGACGATCCTCTTGCCGCGCGACACGGTCAGCCGCTGGGTTGGCCGCGATTCGGGCCTCAAGGGAATTCTCATTTCCGCGGGCGCCGGGATCATCGTGCCGGGAGGGCCGTTCACGATCTATCCGATTGCCGCGGCGTTCCTCGGCATGGGCGCGGACGTGGCCGCTGTCGTGACGCTCATCACAAGCTGGACCACGATCGGCATGAGCCGCGCACTGGTGTGGGAATTGCCGTTTCTCGGATTTGATTTCGTGCTCTGGCGCTGGCTCGCCGCGCTGCCGCTGGCAATCCTGGCAGGTCTGATCGTGCGGGCAATCGAACGCTATTGGCGTGCCGGAGCCAAGCCGTGATCGATGTCATCGTCACGGCCGCGCTTTGGATCATAGTTGCGGCGCTGGCTCTCGGTGTCGCCAGGCGCAGCACGCCGCTGTTGCGGGAAAGCACGAAAGAAGGAAGCGTCGAATTCCTGCGGCTTGTGCCGCGCATGGCCATCGGCGTACTCGGGTCGGGCTTTATCGCCGCCGCTCTGCCGCAGGATTTCGTGGTGGCCTGGCTCGGTTCGTCGTCGGGCGTGTTGGGAATCGCACTTGCGGGCTTTGCGGGTGCGATGACGCCAGGCGGTCCGGTGGTGGGTTTCGCTATCGCTGCGGCTGCATTGAAAGGCGGGGCGGGCGCGCCGCAGGTGATCGCCTATTCCACCGCCTGGGCGCTTTACGCGTTTCCGCGTCTGCTGACCTATGAAGTTCCGATCCTGCCGGCGCGCGTTGTGTGGCTGCGCGTGATCGCGAGCCTGCCCCTGCCATTCATCGCGGCGTGGCTCGCGATGTTGCTCGGAAAGCCGTAACCCGCGCTCAATGCACCGCGTTCTCGGCGCGCGGGGTAATCGCGCCGCGATGCCGGATCACTTCCGATGCGAGGCGGTGACCAGCAATCGCCGCATCGCCCGGATTCTCGTCGGCGAGCCGCGCGGCGATGTACGCGGCATTGAAGCTGTCGCCAGCGGCCGTGGTATCGACCGGCACCACGACATCCGGCACTGGCACGAATTCCTTGTGTCCGCCGGCCGCAACCAGCGCGGAATTCGGTCCGTTCTTGATCGCGATCTCGGCGATGCCGAAGGCCTGCAGCCGCTCGATGGTCGCATCGGGCGACGGATCGCCCCACAGCAATGCTTCGTCGTCGTAAGTCGGGAGTGCGATGTCGACCCGCTTCAGCGCTTCGATGAACACGGTGCGCGTTCGCTGCACGTCGCCCTTCCAGGCGCGTGGCCGGTAATTGCCGTCGAAGACCACCTTGGCGCCGGCCTTGCGCGCGAGTTCGAGCAACGCAAGAAAACGCCCAAGTCCCTGATTGGAATAGATCGACAGCGTGATCCCGGAAAAATACACGATGCGTGCGCCGACAATGCTTTCGGCGACGCGCGACCAGTCGGGCAGTTCGAACAATTCCCGTGCCGGCGCGGTCTCCCGCCAGTAATGGAAGCTGCGCTCGCCCTTGGTATCGGTCTCGATCAGGTAGAGGCCGGGCAGGCGGCCGGGCACCCGGACGATCAGGTCCGTGGCGATACCTTCGGCGGCGGCGAGCGCCACGATGCGGTCGGAATAGACATCGTCGCCGAGAGCGGTTGCGTAGGCGACGGGGAGACCGCGGCGGGCCAGGTAGACCGCGGTGTTGAACGTGTCGCCGCCGCAGGACTGGCTGAACCGGCCATCCTGACCGCGTGCCATTTCGATCATGACCTCGCCGATCGAGACGATGCGCTTGGACTGGTTACTCATGGCTGGCCGCGATCCTGCTGGGTTGGAGGGCACCATGGCCCGTTCCGACGGGATTTGGCAATGAAACCCGGTCGGAAACTGTTCCAGACCGCCATCTTGCCTGTACGGGGCGCCTCCCGAGGGTTCCGGACCCTTGGCATGCCGCAATGTTATACTATAACAAACGCGGGCCAGCCTCCGGGACCTCATGACCGAACACCATCACCACCACCATCCTCACGGCCATGCGCATCCGCCGGCTGCGGTCGGACCGTCGATCCTCCGGCTGTCGGTCGTGCAAAGGCTGGCTACCGCGAGCGTGCTCGTCGTATTGGTATGGGCGGCCGTGATCTGGGCGATGCGCTGATGACCGTCCACGTCACGACACCTCAACTTCAATTCCGCGACCTGACGCTCGGCTACGACCGGCATCCAGCGGTCCATCATCTGAGCGGTGACGTGCCGCCCGGTGCGCTGCTCGCTGTCGTCGGTCCGAACGGCGCCGGCAAGTCGACGCTGTTCAAGGGAATCGTCGGCGCGCTGAAACCATTGTCGGGCCGGGTCGATCTCAATGGTCTGTCCGCGCGCGACGTCGCCTATCTTCCGCAGGCTGCCGAGATCGATCGCACATTTCCGATTTCTGTCTACGACCTGGTGGCGATGGGGCTCTGGCGCAGGACGGGCATCTGGGGCGGCTTCTCGAAAGCCGATCACGCCAGGATTCAGCAAGCGATCGCCGCCGTCGGCCTGACCGGTTTCGAACAGCGCGCCATCGGCACGCTCTCGGGCGGCCAGATGCAACGCATGTTGTTTGCCCGGTTGCTGCTGCAGGACGCCAGGCTTGTCGTGCTCGATGAGCCATTCAACGCGATCGACGCCAAGACCTGCGCGGATCTCGTGGCGCTCGTCCAGCACTGGCACAAGGAAGGCCGCACGATCCTCGCGGCTTTGCACGACATGGATCTGGTGCGCTCGACCTTCCCGCAGACCCTGTTGCTCGCGCGCGAACAGGTGGCGTGGGGCGACACGGCATCGGTGCTGACGGCCGCCAACATGCAGAAGGCGCGGCACATGTGCGAAGCCTTCGACGAAGAGGCTGCAGCATGCGCGGCGTGATGATGTTCGCGATCCGCGTTGGAGAGTAGCTTGTTCTACGACACCCTCATCGCCCCCTTCGCCGAATTCGATTTCATGCGCCGCGCGCTGGTGGGCGTGATGGCGCTCGCGCTCGGCGCCGGTCCCATCGGCGTCTTCCTGATGCTGCGGCGGATGTCGCTGGTCGGTGACGCGATGGCCCATGCGGTGCTGCCGGGCGCCGCCATCGGCTTCCTGATTTCCGGGCTTAACATCTTCGCGATGACCGCCGGTGGCCTGATCGCAGGCTTCGTCGTTGCGCTGCTGGCGGGTCTTGTGGCTCGCTCGACGGAGCTGAAAGAGGATGCTTCGCTTGCGGTGTTCTTCCTGATTTCGCTGGCGGTGGGCGTCACCATCATCTCCGTGCGCGGGACCAATATCGACCTTCTGCATTTCCTGTTCGGATCGGTGCTCGCGCTCGACGATCAGACGCTGATCCTGATCGCGATCAATGCCACGGTCACGCTGTTCGGGCTCGCGCTGATCTATCGTCCGCTGGTTCTGGAATGCGTCGATCCGCTCTATCTGAGATCGGTCAGCAAGGCCGG
>NZ_DATMRV010000241.1:0-5112 GCF_035565795.1 Pseudorhodoplanes sp. | reverse complement strand
CCCGCCGGGAGTATATGCCAGTGTCTGTCCAGCAAGAGATCAGGCGCCTGACAGCGCCGGATATCCGCGCCCGCAAGGGCGGCGACCCGATCGTGATGCTCACCTCGTATCATGCGCACACCGCGCGCCTCGTCGACAAATATTGCGACGTGATCCTGGTCGGTGACTCGCTCGGCATGGTGATGCATGGGCTCGAGACCACAATCCCGGTCACGCTAGACATGATGATCCTGCAGGGCCACGCTGTGATGCGCGGCAGCAGGCAAGCGCTGGTAGTGGTCGACATGCCGTTCGGCTCCTACGAGCAGTCGAAGGAACAGGCATTCGCCTCGTGCGCGCGCGTGCTGAAGGAGACCACCTGCGGCGCGATCAAGCTGGAAGGCGGCGTGCGCATGGCCGAGACCATCCGTTTCCTCGCCGAGCGCGGCGTACCCGTGATGGCGCATGTCGGGCTGACGCCGCAGGCGATCAACACCATCGGCTCGTTCAAGGCGCAGGGCCGCGACGAGGCCGACTGGGCGCGGATCGAGGAAGACGCGCGAGCCGTCGCGGAGGCGGGGGCTTTCTCGGTGGTGATCGAGGCCGTGGCCGAGCCGCTCGCGCGCAAGATCACGCAGCAGATTTCGATCCCGACCATCGGCATCGGCGCGAGTCCGGCCTGCGATGGCCAGGTGCTGGTGCTGGAGGACATGCTCGGGCTGTCGCCGCGCGTGCCGAAATTCGTCAAGCGCTATGGCAATCTCGCACCGGGCATCGAGGACGCGATCAGGGGCTACGCCGATGAGGTGCGCTCGCGCGCCTTCCCGGGCCCGGATCATGTCTACGGGATGCGCAAGAAAAGCTGAGCGAGGCAGGCCGCGTCGGCAGCGACGCCGTGCGTCGGCGCTAGGCCATCAGCTTGTGCTCGCGCAGCACTTCCGCCGCGATCCGGTGCGCCTCGTTGGCGGCCGGAATGCCGCAATAGAGCGTGAGCAGCAGCAGCACTTCCTGGATCTGTTCGAGCGTACAGCCGTTCTTCACCGCGCCGTTCAGATGGACGCGCAGCTCGTTCATGTGTCCGGACGCCGCCATCATCGCGACCATCACCAGCGATTTCATATCCGGCTTCAGCGCAGTGCGGGACCACACATCGCCGTACGAATACGCATTGATGATGTGCTGCAGCGGCTTGCCGAGTTCGCCGAACGCCGCCATGCGCTTCTCGACGGCCTTCTGACCGAACATTTCGATGCGCAATTTCAGTCCGCGCTCGTATTGCTCGTCGCCGCTCATGGTCGCTTCCCCCGTAACGCATGAGCTCGATTGCCGGCTCATTGTGCTGCCTATAGAACAGGAGCATTCCTTATCACACTCCGCACGCATCGCACCCGAGTCCTGCCATGATCAATGCCGCCGTGATCGGTCTCGGACGCTGGGGCCAGACTCTCGTCGAGGCGGTCCAGGGCAAAAGCGATCGCCTGCGGTTTGTGCGGGGCATCGACAGCAATCCGGAAGCTGCAGCAGATTTCGCCAGGGTCCACGGTCTGTTCTTGTCCACTGAACTCCGCGATGTTCTGGATGAACCTGGCATCGATGCGATCTTCCTCGCGACACCACATTCCCTGCATGTGGAGCAGGTCGAGGCCGTGGCGGTGGCCGGCAAGGCTGTCTGGTGCGAAAAGCCGCTCGCTCTGACGCGAAGAGAAGCGGAGCGCGCGGTGAGCGCCTGTGAGAAGGCCGGCGTGCCGTTTGCGCTTGGCAACAACAAGCGTTTCTTTCCGGCGATGCGGGCACTCCAGGCCCTGGTCGCCGGAGGGGAGCTTGGCGAAGTCCTGCATATCGAGGGTCACTTCACCAACGAGCATTCGACGCGCGTTGCGGGCGGCTGGCGCGACGATCCGGATATCTCGCCCGGCGGCGGACTGACCGGGGCGGGCCTGCATGTACTTGATGCCTTCGTCAATCTTGCGGGCCCGATCGAGACCGTCGATGCGAAGCTGTTTTCGCGCAAGGCTCCGCCCGATCCGCGCGATGTCGCGGCGGCTTTCGTCACGTTCGAAAATGGCGGAACCGGACAGGCCGCGACCGTTCGCGCGGGCCCGATGTTCTGGCGCGTGCATGTGTTCGGGACGCGCGGCTGGGCCGAAGTCCGCGGCGAGACGTCGATGACGGTCGCCTTGATCGGGCAGGAGCCGGTCGTGCACCACTATCCCGCCGAGAATTCCGTGGCGGTCCTGATCGAGGCTTTCGCGCAAACGATCGCGTCCGGAAAGCCATTCCCGGTGACGACGGGAGAGATGCTCGATGTGGCCGGCGCGTTCGAAGCCACTATCCAGTCGATGAAGACAGGTGCGCCGGTGCGGGTCACCCGAGGCTGAAGCGGTTCGCTTCGGCTTCTGGAAAAACGCGGCGTTGCTTATTTCTGCTCGATACCGGCGGCTTCGCGGGTCTTGGCGAACTTGTTGTACTGATCCGTCAGGAACGCGCCGAATTGCTCAGGTGTCGAACTCTTGACCACGACGCCGGCGCGCTCGAGTTTCACCTTCACGTCGGGATCGGCAAGCGCTTCGTTCAGCACCTTGTTGAGTGTCGCCACGACCGGCGCGGGAATGCCCTTCGGTCCGAACATGCCGTACCAGGTCGTCACGTCGTAGCCTGGGGCAAGGCCCGATTCCATCACGGTCGGCACCTTGGGCATGGCGGGGAACCGCTCAGCCCCGGTGACCGCGAGCGCTTTCAGCTGGCCGGCCTCAACCTGTTGCAGCACAGCCGACACCGTGTCGAACAGGATGTCTGCGTGTTTGCCCATGACGGCATTCATTGCTTCCGGCGTCGTCTTGAACGGGACATGCAGAAGCGAAACGCCGGCGGCCTGCTTGAACATCTCGCCGGCGAAATGCTGAGTGGCGGCAAAGCCCGGGCTCGCAAACACGACCTTGTTCGGATCGGCCTTGGCGAGGGCGATCAGTTCCTTCACATCCTTGGCGGGAAAATCGGGCCGCGCCACCACGGCAAGGCTCGCGGTCGCCACCATGCCGATCGGCGTGAACGCCGTCAGCGTGTCATAGCGCATGTCCTTACGCGTGACGGCTGCAATCACCTGGCCTGCGGTCATCAGCGCGATCGTGTAACCGTCCGGCGCGGCGTTGGCGACGAATTCGTTGCCGAGAATGCCGCCCGCGCCGGGCTTGTTCTCGACCACCACCGGCTTGCCGAGTTTCTTCTGCATGTATTCGGCAAGGATGCGGCCGACGATGTCGGTGCCGCCACCCGGGCCGAACGGGATGACCATCTTGATCGGCTGTGTCGGGAAATCCTGCGCACTGGCAGGCGTTGCGAACGCTGCAGCGAAGCCGAGCGCGATGGCGAGCAGACGCGTGACCATGTCAGATCCTCCCTCGCGCCGCGATCCGGCTCGAGGTTATCCCTTGATGCCGCGCCGGCGCACTTCGTTGATGATCGCGCTGTTGTCCATCTCGGCTTCGCCCGCCTGCACGCATGCTTCGAGCACGCCGGCATGAACCTCCAGCATCGACAATGTTTGCCCGGCGGCCCGAGCCTGGTCCAGCATTAAATGGCAATCCTTCAGCGTCTGCTTTACGCGGCCTTCCGGAGTGAAATCGCGGCGCACCATCTTGGGGCCCTTGGTCTCCATGACCTGCGAATACGAGGCCGAGCCTTTCGCGACCTGAAGAAATGCAGCCGGATCGAGCCCGAGCCGTTCGGCGAAGACGAGGCCTTCCGCCAGTGCCAGCCGGTTGAGACCAAGGATCAGGTTCACCGCGAGTTTGGCGCGTCCGCCATCGCCGACCTTTCCGATCAGGAAGCGCCGCGCGAACAGCGCATCGAAAATGTCCGAAAGCTTTGCTGCGATATCGGCGTCGCCGCCGATCAGCGCCACGCCGTCGCCGCGACGCACCTGGTCGCTGGTGCCGGAAACCGGCACGTCGAGGAAACGAATGCCGCGCGTCTCGACGCGCTGCGCGAGCGCCGCTATGCGATCGGGATCGGCAGTGGTGGTGCAGACGACGATCGCATTCGAATTGTCGCCGAGCGCGTGAAGGATCTGTCGCTCGACCAGATCCTCGACCTGATCGGTGTTGAAGACCGCGAGCAGGATGCAGCGCGGCCGCCTTGCGAGCGCCGCCGCAACGGTGTCTGCGGGCGTGCCGCCGATTTCCGCAAGACGAGCGCGGCGCGCAGGATCGATATCGGTGCCGGTGACGGGAATGCCGGCTGCGATCAGGCGCGTTGCATAGACTTCGCCCATCAGTCCGAGGCCGATGATCGCGACAGGAGGATGACACATGGGGCCTCGAAAATTTCGCAGGAATTGCATTCAGGATGTGCGCTTCCTGGATGGTTTAGCGCATGTTGACCGGTACCGCACCTTGCCAGTCTGCGGCCCGATCCTCTCTCGCGCTGTCGCAAGGCGGCGTGTTCGGATATGTTTTGCGGGAATCGCGTCGCGCTTGCCGAGGTCCGCTGCATCATGAATTTCATTGCCGACTATATGAAAGCGATCGATATCCTGGCGATAGTCGCCGTTGTGGCGATTGGCGCTGCGTCATTCGCGCGGACTGGGGTCGTCTGGCTTTTGGGAACGGCCATCGTTCTCGCGGTGTGGTGCGCGAGCCGGATTTTCGGCTGGATACCGTAGCCGAAGCATCGGGTTCTGGCCGCCGCAGTAAGCGTTCTGCGGAGAGGAGGTCGCGTGACCGTGATCGCAAGGCTCATCGGCTCGCTGGCGCTTGCCTTTGCATGTTGTTTGCCGGTGGCGCTGCTGGCCGCCGACGATGCCGCAATTCGTGCGGCCGTCGATAGCGCCGTCCAACCGATGATGCAGGAGCATGAGGTTCCGGGCATGGCGGTCGGCGTCATCGCCGGTGGCAAGCCGCATTATTTCTATTACGGCGTCGCCTCGAAAGAGACCGGCGCGAAGGTCGATGCCGACACGCTGTTCGAGATCGGTTCGATCAGCAAGATGGTCACGGCGACGCTCGCGGGCTACGCGCAGGTGCAGGGCGCGCTCTCTCTCACCGATCATCCGGGCCGGTTCATGCCGGCGTTGCGCGGTACTGCGCTCGACAAGGCGACCCTCATCAATCTCGGGACGTATACGGCCGGGCTGCC
>NZ_DATMRV010000240.1:0-8967 GCF_035565795.1 Pseudorhodoplanes sp. | reverse complement strand
GTGTCCTTCCATGCATCCTTGACCGCCGACCAGAACGCCATCAGCACATCGCGATGCTGGTCTACCACGGACTGCTTCGCCACGATGACGTGGTTGACCGGCACGAAACCGTGCTTGCGGGCAAATTCGCGCCCCGCGCCTCCGGCGTCCGGATAAACATCGGCCAGGTCGGAATCGGTCGGCTTGTCGTTGCCGACGATCACGGCATCGAGTTCACCCGCACGCAGCATGTCGAGCAGCACGCTGCCCGGCTTCGCGCGCGTTGCAAACGGCGGATCGGAATATTCCGCCACATGCGGATCCTCGAACGTCGTCCAGTGCACGGTCTCCGGCGCGATACCGAAATTCTCGGCGAGAATGCCGCGCAGCCACGCTCCCGTGGTCTGGCTATAGGCGCGCACGCCGATCCGCTTGCCGCGCAGGTCGGCCGGGCCGCGGATGGCGTCATTCTTCGCCAGCTTGATCAGGCTGATTTCCTGCGAGCGGGCAGCGACGGCGGCCGGAATCAGCACCAGCGGCTTGCCGAAGGCCTTGGCCTGCAGGAAGGTCACCAGCGCCATTTCGGAGATGTCGTAGGTGCCCTGCCGCACCATCTGCGCGAACGCCTTGGTGATCGGCGACACGTCGACGAAGTTGAAGTCCGGCGATGATGCAAGTCGCTCCTTAAGCAGTCGCGTATGCGGGTAATCGCCAATCGCCACACTCAGCACGAAATGTCCTCCGTCGGGCTCTCAATCCTGTCATGCCCCGCGCAGGCGGGGTCCGAAGCGCAATGTGCGGCCATGCCGGATCGCCCGCTTTCGCGGGCGATGACAGCATGTCACCGAGCTCAGCCGCCTCAGAACATCGGTGGAAACGGCCGGCCGCCACGATCGAGCGTGATCCAGCGCGTCTCGGTAAAGGTCTCCAGCGACCAGCGGCCGCCATGCTTGCCGACACCCGATGCCTTGAATCCGCCGAACGGCACATGCGGCTCATCGTTTACCGACGAGCAGTTGATGTGGCAATTGCCGGTGTCGAGCTTGTTGACGATGGCGAGCCCCCTCGCCTCGTCCCGCGTCATCACGCCCGCCGACAAGCCGTATTCGGTGTCGTTGGCGATCTGGATCGCTTCATCGTCAGTCCGGAACGGGATCACCGGCACGACCGGCCCGAAGGTCTCATCCTGATAGAGCTTCATGTCGGGCGTAACGCCGGTCAGGATCGTCGGCTCGACGAAGCGGCCTTCGATCTTGCCGCCGAGCGCCACCTTTGCGCCCTTGGCGATCGCGTCCTCGAGTTGTTCGCGCACCTTGCCGACCTGCTTGTCGTTGATTAGCGGGCCGATGATGTGCTCCTTGCTCTTGGTCGGGTCGCCGACCTTGAGCTTCTTCGCGCGCTCGACGAACTTCTTCAGGAAGTCGTCGTAGATCTTCTCGTGCACCAGCACCTTTTCGACCGACATGCAGATCTGGCCCTGATGCATGAAGGAGCCGAAATTGGCGGCCTGCGTCGCGCGCTCCATGTCGGCGTCCTCGCACACGATCAGCGAATCCTTGCCGCCGAGTTCGACGCAGCATTTCTTCAGATGGGCGCCGGCCTTGGCCGCGATCTGGCGGCCGATCGCGGTCGAGCCGGTGAACGAGATGCCCTTCACGTAAGGATGTTCGATAAGCTCATCGCCGACCTCCTGCACGTTGTCGCGCGAACAGGTGACGACATTGAACACGCCCTTCGGCAGCCCGGCTTCCTCGAACACTTCGGCGAACAGCAGCCCGCCGCAATAAGGCGTTTCTTCGGAGGGCTTCAGGACGATGGTGTTGCCGGCCGCGAGCGGAAACGCAAAGCCGCGCGACGACAGGATGCACGGGAAATTCCATGGGCTGATGATCGAGACGACGCCCATGGGACGGCGCACCGCCATCGACACCTTGCCGTATTCGGACGGAAGCACTTCGCCGGTCGCCTGCCATACCGAGGCCGCAGCCGCGCGAAACACTTCGACCGTATATCCGGTCTCGAACATGCCCTTGCCGAACCAGCCGCCACCCTCGCCCTGCAGCGCCTCGACAAATTCCATGCGCCGCTTCTCGAAGATCTCGGCGGCCTTTTCGAGGTAATGGGCGCGCTTGGTGAAAGGCAGCGCCGACCATTCGGCGAAAGCCGCGTGCGCAGCCTCGATCGCAGCGGCCGTTTCGGCGCGACCGCAATCGGGCACCTCGGCCCAGACCGAGCCGTCAGCGGGATTGAGATCCCTGAACATCTTCCGGCCGGACGAACGACCACCGATGAACTGGCCTTCGAATACGCGTGCCATGTCAATTCTCCTTGAGCCTTTGGGCCTTTTGGCCCTGATCATAAGCCTCGCGGCCGTTATTTGGTATCCGGTCCGCCATCGCCCGGCAGGTCGCCGGGCTTCAGCTTCACCACGGTGAGACGTTTTCGCCGCGCCGCGACATGCTGCGACTGGACCTGCGCCGCACGCGACACCAGCGCATCGATGTCGATCCTGCTCGCCGGCGGCGACGCGATTGGTTGCGGTTCTTCCGCGTCGATATCGACGCCGCGGCTGTTATGTCCGAGGAGCGGATCGCGAACTCCCTTGCCCGCTTCAGGCGGCGGCAAGTCATCCCTGCGGGCGAATGCGCTTGGCACGGGCGCTGCCAGCCGCCGTTGCCGGATATGATCCGCCATTCGCGCCGAAGCGGCGCGCGCCAGTCCCGCCGGATCGAGCGCATCGATTTCAATGAGGGCTGTCGCTGGATCATAGACGCCGACGAACGCCGACGGGTTCTCGCGCGACGCCCGTAGCGAGCGGATGTGACGCGCGTGCAGAAGCGTCGCCGCCTTCGCAAGGTCAGCGGCAGCGTCCGCAAGCCGCCTCGCATCGGTAGCGACCGCGGCATTAGGCAGCCCGCCCAGTGACGAGACAGCGGCGGCTTCGTCCCAGGGATCGCCACCCTTTTTCGGATCGTAGCGACCGGCGAAGGCGCTCGGTAGCGGCGCAGACTGCCGCAGAGCCCGCACGAAGGCTGTCCGGATCGCGCCGGCGCGCTGCGCAAGGCTTCCGATGAAACGGCCGACAGAGGCAAGATCGACCGGAAGCACGAATGGCGCGGGCAGACGGATCGTCGTCGCGTTCGCCGTGCCGCGCGCACCACCGAGATACGCATTCACCACGGCGGGATCGGTCATCAGGCTTTGCGCCGTGCCCTCGCCCGTGATCCGGCCGACTTCGATCAGATAACCGCGCTCCGCGATCTTGAGACTCTGCCGCGCGTTCTGCTCGACCAGAAGAATGCCGACGCCGGTTTCGGCGATCTTGGCCAGAGAACGAAACAACTCTTTCGTCAGGACCGGTGAGAGCCCGAGCGACGGCTCGTCCAGCATCAGGATTTCCGGCTGCGACATCAATGCGCGGCCGATCGCCACCATCTGCTGCTCGCCGCCAGACATCGTTCGAGCGATCTGCGACTTGCGCTCCGCGAGCCGCGGAAACAGCGAGTAGATCTGTTCGAGCGTCGCCTTCTCCCGCGATCGCGCGCGGTTTGGAAACGCGCCAAGCTCGAGGTTTTCGGCGACCGTGAGTTCGCCAAAAATGCCGCGGCCTTCGGGTACGAGTGCGACACCTTCTTCGACGATCAGGTGCGCCTTCATGCCCGTGATCATCTTGCCGTTCATGACGATCTCGGAACCGGGCTCGGCGCGGACCGTGCCCGCGATCGCCTTCAGAAGGCTCGACTTGCCGGCGCCATTGGCGCCGAGGATCACGCAGATCTCACCCTTATCGACCTTCACCGTGACATGATCGAGAGCATGGTGGCGACCGTAACGGACGCTGAGATTTTTCACCTCAAGCATCGTCGTCGTCCCCGAGATAGGCTTCGATCACCTCTGGGTCGGACAGCACCTCATCGACATCGCCTTCCTTGATCTTCCGGCCGGAATTCATCACGACACAGCGGCCGCACAAGGAACGGATCGCATCCATCACATGTTCAACCATGATGATGGTGCGGCCCTGATTGCTGAGCTGTTCGATCAGCTGAATGCCGATATTGAGTTCGCTCGGATTGAGCCCCGCGAGCCATTCGTCGAGCAGAAGCACACGCGGATTCGAAGCCAGCGCACGCGCCAGTTCGACGCGCTTCTGGTCGATATAGGTCATGGCCGCCACCGGCACATGCTCGCGGCCGCGCAGACCGACGAGAGCGAGCAATTCATGAGCGGCTTCGCGCGCCTGTTCGCCCCATAGTCGCTGATGCCCGAACACCGCGCCGGCGATCACATTGTGCTCCGCATCCATCGCGGGAAGCATGCGCACGAGCTGGAACGTGCGCGCCACGCCCTGGCGCGCGATCTTATGCGCCGGCATCCGGGAAATCCGCGTGCCGGAGAGAACGATCTCGCCCGCATCCGGCTTTAACGCACCAGAGATCAGGTTGAGCATCGTGGTCTTGCCAGAGCCATTCGGACCGATCAGCCCGAGCAGTTCGCCTTCGCGGACCTCGAAGCTGACGTCGTTCACCGCCACAAGACCTCCGAAGGCCTTGCGCGCACCGTTGACGCTAAGGGCCGCGGCGGTCATGCGCGTTCTTCCACAGGAACCGGCTGAGGCTCGGCCCGCGTTTTCTTCAGACGCGCCCAGAGCTGCTCCAGCCGTCCGGTGATGCCGTCGGGCAGGACATAAACGATGACCAGGAACGCGATGCCGATGACGATCGAGGTGTCGTTCGGAAGGCGGGCCGATACGAACTCCATCACCAGCGAGAACGGGATCACCCCGACCAGCGGCCCCCAAAGCCTGCGCGTGCCGCCAAGCAGGGCCATGATCACGACGAGGAAGGAAATCATCGGATTGAAGGCCGCCGGCGGCTCGATATAGGCGTAACGCGGCGCGAGGATCGCGCCCGCCATGCCGATGAAAGCGCCCGAGATCATGAACAGGATAATCTTCAGCTTGGCTGTATCGATCCCGGAATGGCGTGCGACGGTTTCGTCATTGCCGATGATCTGCATGGCGAAGCCGAGACGCGAGCGGTTGATGAGCCAACCTGTGAGGAAGATGACCGCAGTCAGCGCCAGCAGCATCCAGTAGATGTGCTTCTCGGTGAAGTCCGTGAAGACGTAGAGACCCATCTTGGTCGACAGCTTGATCTGCGTGTAGGACACGATCTGGCGGACCAGTTCGGCGAGGCCGAACGTGAAGATCACGAAATACACGCCGGAAATGCGCAGCGTCGCAGCGCCGACGAGGCCCGCCAGGATCGCCGCAACGACCCCGCCGATCAGGACGAGCGCACCAAAAGGCACATAGTCCAGGCCAAGGCCTACGGCATAGGTGCCGAGCCCGAAGAAGGCCGCGGTCGCGAGCGACACGTAATGGGTCGGACCGGAGAACAAGGTCCAGGCCGTACAAAGCGCAGCATACATTACCATGTTCAGGGCGAGCGACAGATAATAGCCCTGATCGAACAGCGGCAATGTGGCAGCGGCCGCGACCGCGACCGCGCCCGCGATCCCCGTCCAGATTTCGGAAGGCGAAAGCCTGGTCATGCCTGCTGCCTGCCGAAGATGCCCTGAGGCCGGAACAGCAGCACGAACACGAACAGCGCATAGGTGGCAGCCAGGGTCAGGCCCGGATCGACAAGGCGCGCGACCGCAGTCTCAGCGATCCCGAGAATCAATGCCGCGATCACCGCGCCGCGTACATCGCCGACACCGCCCATGATCACGATGATGAGCGCCTTCATGGTGAAGATGACGCCCATCGATGCGTTGAACGTATAGAAGGTCGACAGCAGCGTGCCGCCGCAGGCCGTCAGCGCGCCGCCCAGCGCGAAGGACAGGGCGGCAGCCTTGGCCACGTCGATTCCGACCAGTTTGGCCGAGTTCGGATTCACCGCGACCGCGCGCACGGCGGTGCCGTAGCGTGTGCGATAGAGAAAGAGATACAGCAGGACGGCAATCACACAGGCCGCACCAAAGGCGACCACGCGGTTGAGGCCATAGAACGTACCGAATATGTCGAACCGCTCGGCCAGAAACGTATAGGACGTATAGGCGCCGCCGAAACCGCGCAGCATCAATCCCTGGAACAGAAACAGCAATCCGAACGTCGCGAGGATCGAATCGACCTCAAGCATGCCCTGGCTCTTGGCGCGGTCGACCAGAGGCCGCAGCAGCAGCGCATAGATCGCCCAGTTGACCAGGAAGGCGACGGGCGCAATGACCAGAATGCCCCAGAGCGGGTTAATCGCGTAAGAGGTGAACAGCCAGAACGCGATGAAGCAGGCTGCGACGAAGGTCTCGCCATTGGCGAGATTCATGATGCGGGCGACACCATATTGCAGCGTCAGACCGATCGCGATGAGCGCGTAGGTTCCGCCGAGCAGAACACCGGTAACGATCGTCTCCATTGGGGTCCTGCAACAAACCGTCCGGCGCGGCCGGTGGAGCCTGCCGCGCCGGACATATTCGCTCCTCGAAGGCTTACTTCCAGGGCTGCTTCTTCACCGGTGCCTTGGCGCCGGAGAGGCCGGAAGACGCGACACCGTTGAAAGTACCGTCCTGCCACTGGCCGACCGCCCAGACGTTGTGGTTGATGCCGTCCTTCAGATTCACTTCGCCGATCACTGTCTTGAACGGACCCTTCCGGATCTCGGCGATCACCTTGGCCTTGTCGGTCGTGCCGGCGCGTTCGATCGCCTGGCCGAGAATTTCAAGACCGGCATAGGTCGTGGCGCTGGCCCATGCGTCGGGAACGGCACCGGTCACTTCCTTGTGTCGCTTCAGATAGTCCTGCATTTCCGGTGCGGACGCGTTGATGCCGCCGACGCCCATCACGCCATTGGCGTTGTCCTTGAAGCGACCAGCAAATGCGGGGAATGCGGTGCCGACGCCGACATAGAACGCGCCGACATCGAATTTCTGGATCTGCGCCTGCTCGGTGAGCGCGAAGGTGTCCGGCGGATACGAGAAAGCAACGAACGCATCCGGATTGGCGGCCTTGGCGGCGCTGATGATCGGCGCGACGTCCTGCGTGCCGAGCGGATAGGACGCCTCATACACGATCTCGAAGCCGGCCTTTTCGAGCGCCGGCTTGCCGGCATTCTTGAGTTCGAGGCCGAACGCGTCGGCGACGTTGACCAGCGCGACGCGCTTGCCGATCGCACCCGAGTCGCGAAGCTTCTTCAGCGCGTCGGCGACGCCTTCGGCGAGCTGCTTCGATGTACCGAGCAGCCAGAACGAATTCTGCCAGCGCTTGGCGAATTCCGGCACGCTGTCGGTAGCGGCGCTGGTAGTGATGTGCGGATAGCCGAATTTCGCAATCAGCGGCGCGGTCGCGACGTTGATGCCGGTCGAGTACGGGGTGACGATGAAGTCGACCTTGTCCACGGTGGCAAGGCGGGTGATGTTCTTGATGGCTTCGTCGGCGGTGGTCTTGTCATCGTATTCGATGAGCTCGACCTTCATCTGCTTGTTGCCGACCTTCAGGCCGCCGCGCTTGTTGACCTCTTCGACCCACAGCTTGATGTTCGGCCAATGCGTAACGGCAGCGCCGCCCGCCAGCGGACCGGTCTTCGGAGCACTCGCACCGATCTTCAGAGTGTCCTGAGCGGCCGCGATCCCGGTCGCCATGACGAACGCAGCGGCCGAGACCGCCACCATCATCGACACCTTCCTCAACATGAATTCCTCCTCGGTTTTATTGCGGTGCGGTGTTGGCACCCTTTTCTCACTAGCCGGGCAATGTATCGGCCGATCTGGGCCATGGTCCAGCATGGTTCATCGTTAACGTCAATCGTGCCCGCGCCGCGTTAGCCGCCTGCGGCGCCACGCGCTTCCCACTGCGGCGTTCTGCCGCCCGGTTCAGCAGCCCTGCGGCGTCCAGGCATTGGCGATGTCGTTCGCGCGCGTCCGGACGGCGGCATGCGTGGCTGCGGTGGTCGAACGCGTCGCATGCCTCGGCGACCGCCCGGTCGATGTCCGCACGAACGCAGCCGCCAACAACAGCAAATTTTGCGTCGATATCTCAAAGCGTGCGGTTCACATCCGCGAACCGCGGCCGGGTGCGACGATCAGTAGCCGCGGTCAGCGCCCGAGGATCGCTTCGGTTTCGAACCGTTCGACGAAGTGAAGACCGATCCGGCGCGTCAGGGCAGCCGCCGCTACCGACGACACCGCCAGCCCGACGGCTCCGGCAATCGGGGCGGCAAAGGACAGCGTCGTCGCCGCAGCAGCTGCGAGTCCGGTCGGCGCCGCACCGCCCATCAGCCCGATCACGATCGAACGCGTTTTGTCGCGCTCGAACGGGATGCCGTAGAGATCGCTGAGCGTCTTCACCATCCGCAGGATCACCGCCGTAACGCCTGCTACGTTTACAGCGGCCATGGGCAACAGCCCGCCAAGCCCGGCATACATCTTGTGACGGTCGACGATCTTGAAGGCGTGCTGAAGACGCATCTCCGCGTCGGACTGGGTTATCACCTGCATGTCAGAGGGTGCATCTTTCGCGTCATTCGCGTTCGCAGCGGGCGGCGTCGGCGGCCATATCTCAGCCTCGACCTGCACCGGCTCCCGGGGAGTCGTGGGCTTTGCCGTTACGGATTGCGGCATCGGCGCTTCGGTGCCGGCCTCACCCGGAATGAATCGCAGACCGGACCCGGCGGGCTTGATCGCCTTTGGAAGCTGTTTGCGTGTCATGCTGCGGCCTGCTGCTGTCCGAGCACCATATCGAGTTCGTCCGCGATCGCAGCGATCTCGCGCGCCGCGGGGCCTTTCCAGCTGATCAGACTCGGCGTCGCTCCCCACAGCGACGCTTCGGGATAGGCAACCCGGTTCTGCATTTCGTTCTGAAGCACGGGTATTCCGGCTTCGGTCAGCTCATTGCGGATGTGGCGCGCAATGATCGAGTCACGGGTGGTCTGCGTCAGGATGCATCGATAGAGCGGCCGCCGCCCATCTGTCCGCTCCGTGAGGAAGGCA
>NZ_DATMRV010000239.1:0-16076 GCF_035565795.1 Pseudorhodoplanes sp. | reverse complement strand
GAGATTGCCCGCGTCGTGGGCGTCGATGCGGCCTTGCGATTTGACGCCTCGAAACCGGATGGAACGCCGCGTAAGCTGATGGATTCCGAACGGCTCTTCGCGATGGGCTGGCGGCCGAAGACGTCACTACGGGACGGCCTGCGGCAGACCTACGCGTGGTATCAGATGCATATCGCAGCGTAGCCGCTCGACGGCGTCCTGATTGCCGCTAAACGCGCGCCGCGAATTGCGCTTCGACCTGTCCACAAATGGCGTGGCCGATCGCGATGTGCATCTCCTGGATATGATTGGTGCGATCCGACGGCACGCAGACGCAGATGTCGCAAAGCTGCCGCATCTGCCCGCCGGACTGGCCGGTAAGCCCGATCGTTACAATTCCCTTGTCGCGCGCGACCTCGATCGCACGCAGCACATTCTTGCTGTTTCCGCTCGTGGAAATCGCAACCAGGACATCCCCCTGTTGTCCGAGACCGCGGAGCTGCCGCGCGAAGACTTCATCAAACGAATAATCGTTGGCGATCGCAGTCAGGGCGGATGTGTCGACGGTCAGGGCCAGTGCGGGCAACGGCTCGCGCTCCATCAGGTAACGTCCGACAAGTTCGGCCGCGAGATGCTGCGCATCGGCCGCCGACCCGCCGTTGCCGCAGAAGATGATCTTGTTGCCGCGCCGGAGGGCGTCCCCCACTGAAGCGATCGCGGTCTGCACCACACCTTCAAGCTCGGATAGCGCTTCGAAATTTTTCGCCGCCGTAAGGCAATACGCCCGGAAATCCGACATCTGCGCCGCTCGTGGACCAACCCGCTGAAACCGCCGCGCCTCATACCCGAGCGACGCGTGGAAAGCCATCATGAGGATTATACTCCTCATTGGCTACCTGCGGCGATCAAGCCCGGCGGTTTCCTAAACCGGCGCGCCCTTCTTCAGCAGGGCCACCATGGCTTTCAGCGCAGCCTCGTCCACCATGTCGGGCGGATGCGGGAAACGGTGGATCAGGCGGTAGACATAGCCGAGCTTGACCACGATCGTGGGAGCGATCACGAACGGATAGAGATCGTTCTGCCCCATGGAGCGATTGATTGCGTTGATCGCAAAGGTGATCGGAAGCCACGCCTCGATCAATTGATCGACGGTTGCGTGATACGGATCGAAATCCACCGGGCTGTCCAGGCTCGCCGCCGTGGCGATGCGCGGTTGCGTGGAGACCCCGAACGCGCGCACGGTCTCGAGCGTATCGACGATATGAAAGTAATGCGCCCAGGTCTCGGCGAAATCCTCCCATGGATGCGAACTTGCGTAGGCCGAGACATAATGCTGTGACCAGTCCGCTGGCGCGCCATCGGCATGATGGCGGCGCAAGGCCTCGCCATAATCCGCACGCTCATCGCCGAACACGCTGCGGAATTCCTCGATCGAGGTCTCGTTGTTGGCGAGCAGATCCCAGTAATAATGCGCGACCTCATGCCGGAAATGGCCGAGCAGCGTGCGGTACGGCTCGCCCATCGCGCCACGCTGACGTTCGCGTTCGGCGTCATCGGCTTCGGCAAGGTTGATCGTGATGTCCCCGTTCAGATGCCCGGTCATCACCGGCTCATGCGTCGGCGCGAGGAAATCGAATGCGAGCCCCGCAGGGTCCTGCGCCTTCGTGACCAGCGGCAGTTGCAGCCGCAGGAGGCTGTAGAACAGCCGGTGCTTGGCGACCTCCAGTCTTCGCCACAGCACGATGTTGTTGCCGACGGACAGGTCCGGGATCGTGCGATTGTGCCGGCAGGCGATACAGAAGGTCTGCGCGACGTCCGATGGCACGAGCCAGTTGCAGCTGTCGAAGTCCGCATTGGTACAAAACCGATAGAGCCTGTCCGGATCTCCGAGCGCGCGGAAGCCTTCGGCGGCGGGCTCAAGCGCGGTCATGCGCGTCAGACGCGCCAAATAGCCGACGCGCCGTCCGCAATTCCCGCAGGTGGCGTTCTCGAAGTGGAGAGGCTGCCCGCATCCCTGGCAAACAAACAGCCGCATTGCGCCTGGCCTTTCGCGAGCGGAGGAAACGAAAGTGCCGCCCTAAGGTTCCGTCCGCCGGTCTGCGTCGCTATCCGGCGTCGACCGGGATCACGTCGACCTCGACTTTCAGTTCGTTCTCGCCCGATCCGACGAAAACGCCATAGACCGGCGAGACATCGGAGAAATCGCGACCGATCGCGAGCGTGATGTGGTCCGTCCCGGCCCTGATCGCATTGGTCGGGTCGAACCCGATCCAGCCGTTTTCCGCTCCGGCCCAGACCGAAACCCAGGCATGGGTCGCATCGGCGCCCTGCAGGCGCGGCTTTCCCGGCGGCGGGATGGTGCGCAGATAACCGCTGACATAAGCCGCAGGCAGCCCAAGGCCGCGCAAACCACCGATCATGATCTGCGCGAAGTCCTGGCAGACGCCGGCGCGCTGGGCGAACGCTTCCGCAATCGATGTCGAGATCTGTGTCGTCTGCGGCTTGTAGGCAAAATCCTTCCGTATCCGCGTCATCAGGTCGGTGCAGCCCTCCACGATCCCGCGGCCAGGCGTGAAGCATTCGCGCGCATAGCGTGTCACATCGCGCGACAAGGCGATGTTCGGGCTGGAGAACAGGAAATGCGATGGCCCGGCAGCACTGACATCGCGCACCGACAATGCCGCCTCGGCAACTTTCTGCCAAGCCAGGTCGGGACCGGCCAGCTCCGGGCGCGCAGTGACCTCGACACGCGCAATCGACCTGATCTTGAGATCGGTATGCGGCGTGTCGATGCTCACGAGATCAACGACGTTGCCGTAGAAGTCGCGGTGCGATGCGGCGTGATCCGGCTCCGGCGATATCCGCACTTCATGGGAGAGCGAACGCTGCGTCAGCGTGGTGCGCGGCCTCAGACGCAGCGCAAGCGACGCGGCCGTCACCGGCGCCTCGTAGGAATACGCAGTCAAGTGATTGATGTCGTAGATCACGCGAGACCGCTGATCCCTGCCCCAACGACGCCCTTCTGGCGCCTCAGGAAATAGCGCGAGGCCACCGCGTTGGCGACGTTCGACATGCGCGGCTCGAACGCCAGCACAACCGAATTGTCGAGATCCTCTGCGGTCGTGGTCTCGAGGTCGGTCGCGAGCCGCGCGGCGAGCCGTTGCGGCTCCTCCGGCACGCCATCCAGATGCAGCGCCGGCAAGGTCGCGAGATGCTCGTTGATGATCATGAACTGGAATCCGACGGAACGCGGATTATAGGGGTCCAGCATCGCCATGTCGCGCACCGGCGCCAATGCGATTCCGGTCATGTAGCGGGAGCGATAGGTGATCTGGCAATCGATCAGATCCAGCATCGCGTCGAGGTCTTCGGCGGTCGCGTCGTCCGATGCGAACATGCGCACCAGCCGGCAGGTATTGATCGCGCGTTCGATGCGCCGGCCGATCTCCAGAAAGCGCCAGCCAGCGTTGCGGTTCATGTTTTCCTGCGCGAGGCCCGACAAGGCGGACAGAATATTCAGCGCACGGTCGGCGGCGTCCAGAACGTCGGTTTCGCTCGGCAATTCACCGACGTCGGACAGAAGTTCGTCCAGCCGGCGCGACAGTTTCGAGGCATCGACCGAAATGCGCTCGCGGATCACCGATCCCGCGTTGCGTGCCATGCGAACGCCCGAGAGACCCGACCCGTACGCATTCTCGTCGGCCAGTGCCGTACGCGCGATTACAAGCGTCGAAGCGTCCGCCAGCTCTTCCGGAACCGCGCCCCATGCAACGAGCTGGCGCGCGAGCTTTTCAATGGTCGCGGGCACATTGCCCGAGGCGACGTCCATGTCGATGGCTCGCGCGCACAGGCAGCGCACGACACGCAGCGTCGCCTCGGCGCGCTCGAGATAACGGCCGTACCAGAACAGGTTGTCGGCGGCGCGGCTCGGAATGTTGCCGAGTATGCGCTGGATATGGATATCGGCGGCGGTGGGCAGCAGCGTTTCCGGCGCCACCGGCTTCGATGACAGCACCCAGACATCGGCGGATTGCACGCCCTCGCGCATGCTGATCGCGCGCGCGTCAGGCTGTGCCGAAATCCGGCAAAAGCCGCCCGGCATGACGTCCCAGCCATTGGCGGTCGCAGCCGCAAATACCCGCAGCACGAAGGGACGCGGCACCAGCTGCTCGCCCGACCAGACTGGTGTCGTGGACAATTGCACGACCTCCTGCCCGACGAAATCGATACCGCGCTCCTCGATCGCCTCGCGCAAGGCACTGCGTTGCGCCTCATTGAGATCGGCCGGCAACACCTGCGATGCACCATTCAGTGCCGGCAGGTTGCCGACGAAGGCGCCGGATATCGCCATCCCCTCGAAATTGTCGAGCACGCGGCGGCGCGATGCCGGATCCCCGCACCACCATGTCGCGATATTCGGAAACGCCAGATCCTCGCCGATCAGGGACGATGCGATCTGCGGCATCACGCTCATCAGCGCGCGCGATTCCGCAAAGCCCGCGCCCGGCATGTTCGCAACCACCGTGCCACCATGACGCAGCGCCGAAATCAATCCGGGAATTCCCAGCCGCGATTGCCCGTTGAGCTCGATCGGATCGACCCATTCGGAATCGACGAAGCGCCAGATCACATCCGCGCGTTTCAGGCCCGCGATGGTGCGGACATGGGTGAGCCCGTCATGCACCACGAGGTCGTCGCCTTCCAGCAGCAGGAAGCCGAGATAGCGGGCCAGATACGCCTGTTCGAAATAGGTCTGGCTATACGGACCGGGCGTCAGCAGGCAGATGCGCGGCGCCGACCGGTCGGCCGCATCCGCAAGCGTCGAGCGAAAGCCGCGGAAGAACGGCGCGAGACGACGCACATTCATGCGCCGGTAGCCGGTCGGCAATGCCCGCGACATCACGAGCCGGTTTTCGAGAGCATAACCGGCTCCCGACGGCGCCTGCGCGCGATCGCCCAGCACCCACCAGCGTCCATCCGGCCCACGGCCGAGATCGACCGCATAGAGATGCAGCCATCGCCCGCCCGGCGGTTCGACGCCGACCAATGGCCGCAGGAACTCGTTCGATCCGGATACGAGCGCTGCCGGCAGGATGCCGTCCTTGACCAGACGGCCCTCGCCATACACGTCGGCGAGCATCGCCTCGATCACGCGCGCGCGCTGTGTGACGCCCGCCGCGATCGCGTTCCACTCCTCGTCCTCGATCAGAAGCGGCAACCGGCTCATCGGCCAGCTTCGCTCCCGGGATTCGCCGTGGACGCGATAGGAAACGCCGATGTCCTGCAGGTGCCGATCGACGGCCGCGAGCGATTGCTCGTCGGCGGAGAGTTGATGCAGGAAATTCAACCACGCGCGGCGCGGACGCCCGTCCGGCCCGATCAATTCGTCGGGCACACCGGGCAGCGGCACGTAATGATCGTACCAGGCCGGGCGCGGCGATTCGGCCGGGGCCGCTTTCTGCATGTCACTCCATCGCTCAAATTGGACGCCGTGCGCTCCGGCGCAGGTCCAGCGTCAACGGGAATTCGCTCGCGGTCTCTTCCGGCGGCAAGTCCACGATTCCCGCAGTATGTCCGTGATCCTGGAATCGCGCCAGCCGCCTTGCCTCCGCCTCGTACGAATTCACCGGGAAGGTTTCGTAATTACGCCCGCCCGGATGAGCGACATGGTAAACGCAGCCGCCGAGCGAGCGCCTGTTCCAGGCATCGATGATGTCGAAGGTCAGCGGCGCGTGTACCGGTATCGTCGGATGCAGGCCGGACACCGGCTGCCACGCCTTGAAGCGAACCCCGGCGACGCCTTCGCTGAGCTCGCCGGTCGATGTGACCGGCATCCGGCGGCGATTGCAGGCAATGACATGCCGCTCGGGCACGAAGCCCGACACCTTCACCTGCAGCCTTTCGACCGACGAATCGACGAAGCGCACCGTACCTCCCGCCGCGCTTTCCTCGGCCAGCACATGCCACGGCTCCAGCGCCTGGCGCAGTTCGAGCTTCACGCCGGCATATTCGACCGCGCCATAGAACGGGAAACGGAATTCCCATTGCGCCTTGAACCATTCGGGGTCGAATTTGTAGGCGGCACGTTCGAGGTCCGTGAGCACGCCCAGGAAGTCGTGCCAGACATAGTGAGGCAGCATGAAGCGGTCGTGCAGCGTCGTGCCCCAGCGCGTCAGCTTGCCGTATTGCGGCTCTCGCCAGAACCAGGAGATCAACGCGCGGATCAGCAATTGCTGCGCGAGTGACATGCGCGGGTCGGGCGGCATTTCGAACGACCGGAATTCGACCAGACCGAGCCGGCCGGTCGCGCTATCCGGCGAATAGAGTTTGTCGATGCAGATCTCGGCGCGGTGCGTGTTGCCGGTGACATCGGCCAGGATATTGCGGAACAGACGATCCACCAGCCATGGCGGAACATGCGCCTGGCCGTCCGGCATGAGATCGAGCGCAATCTCGAGCTCATAGAGTCCGTCATGGCGCGCTTCGTCCATGCGCGGCGCCTGGCTGGTCGGCCCGATGAACAGACCGGAAAACAGATACGACAGCGAGGGATGGCGCTGCCAATAGAGCACAAGGCTGCGCAGCAGATCGGGCCGGCGCAGGAACGGTGAATCGGCAGGCACTGCACCACCGATCACGACGTGATTGCCGCCGCCCGTCCCCACATGACGGCCGTCGATCATGAACTTGTCGGTGCCCAGCCGGGACTGCCGGGCCTCTTCGTAAAGCCCGGTCGTGATATCGACCGCCTCGCGCCAGCTCGACGCCGGATGCACATTGACTTCGATCACGCCCGGATCCGGCGTGACCTTGATGACGTTGAGCCGGGGATCATGCGGCGGCGGATAGCCCTCGATATGCACCGGGTTGCCCGTAGCCTTCGCACTCGCTTCAATCGCGGCAAGAAGTTCGAGATAGTCCTCCAACCGCTCGACCGGCGGCATGAAGACGCAAATGACGCCGTCGCGCGGTTCGATCGAAAGCGCGGTCCGTACCGCACCGGCGACTGCCACCTGCTCCACGCGGGTCTGGCGGTCGACGCTCGCCTCCGCGGCGCTTCCACCCTCATTATAGAGTTGCGCCAGTTGATCGCGGCTCGGCAGCGGATCGCGCGGCTCGGTCGGATCCTGCGGGTGGACGAACGGATAATCGGATCGCGGCACCCAAGGCAGCGACGACAGAGGCAAACGGAAGCCGACGGGTGAATCGCCGGGCACCAGAAACAGCTTGCCGCGCCGGAGCTTCCACTTCTCGCTCTTCCATCGACGGTCGGTCGATTGCGATTGCCAGGCCTGGATCGGCAAGACGAAACCGGACGGTTGCGACAGGCCGCGCTCGAACGTGCGCACCATGCGCGCGCGTGTCTCCGGGTCCTCGATCTTCGGATCAGTCGGATCGACATTCTCCGGCAGTTCGCTCTCTTTCAGCGCCCATACGACCGGATCCTCAAAGGCGGGAAGCGCGAACTCCGCGCCGACGCCGATGCGATCCGCGAAATCGTTGGCGAACGTCTCGGCCTCGGTGATCGAGGCATCGCGTGGCCCGGCCTCGCGCGCAATCAGCGACGCATCGCCCCAGACCGGTTGACCGTCCTTACGCCAGTAGAGCGAGAAGGCCCAGCGCGGCAGGCTCTCGCCCGGATACCATTTGCCCTGGCCGTAATGCAGGAAACCGTTCGGAGCGAAACGCTCGCGCAGCTTGCGGATGAGCGTATCGGCAAGCGCGCGCTTGGTCGGCCCGACCGCTGCCGTATTCCATTCCGCGCTCTCGAAATCGTCGATCGAAACGAAGGTCGGCTCACCGCCCATCGTGAGGCGGACATCGTTCGCCTTGAGATCGCGATCGACAATCCCGCCGAGTGCATCGAGCTTCTCCCAGGTCTCGTCGGAGAACGGCTTGGTGACGCGCGGCGCTTCGTGGATGCGATCGACGCGCATCTCGAAATGGAAATTGGTATTGGCCACGTCGACCGTGCCGGTGATCGGCGCGGCCGACTGGTAATGCGGTGTCGCCGCAAGCGGAATATGCCCCTCGCCGCACAGCAGTCCCGAGGTGACGTCGAAACCGATCCATCCCGCGCCCGGCACGTAGATTTCGGCCCACGCATGAAGATCGCAGAAATCCTTGTCGGTGCCCTTCGGCCCCTCCAGCGGATCGACATCGGCCTTCAACTGGATGAGGTATCCCGAGACGAAGCGGGCCGCGAGCCCGAGATGGCGTGCGACGTTGACGAGGAGCCACGCGGAGTCGCGACATGAGCCGGATGCGATCGCAAGCGTTTCCTCCGGCGTCTGTACGCCGGCCTCCATGCGAATGAGGTAGCGGACGCGCTGCTGAAGCCGGAGATTCAGATCGACGAGGAAATCGATGGTGCGCTCTGCGGCCTTCGGAAGCGACGCGATGAAATCCGCCACCAGCGGCGTCAACGGCTCCGGCGTCAGGTAGGCGGCAAGGTCCATCCTGAGTTCGTCGGCATAGCTGAACGGAAAGGTCTCTGCGTAGGACTCGACGAAAAAATCGAACGGATTGATCACCGACAGGTTCGCGGTGAGGTTGACCTCGATGCGGAACTCCTCGGTCTTCTCGGGGAAGACAAGGCGCGCCAGCCAGTTTCCATGCGGGTCCTGCTGCCAGTTGATGAAATGCTGGCTCGGCCGCACGTTCAGCGAATAACTCGGAATCTGCGTCCTGCTATGCGCCGCCGGGCGCAGCCGGATCACCTGCGGGCCCAGCCCGACCGGCCGGTCGTATTTGTAGGAGGTGACGTGGTGGAGCGAGACGAGGATCGCCACGGTGGCTATGTCCAAACCCAAAAATCATGGCGACGAGGTTCCCCTCGCGGCCGAACTGCTTCCAGTCTAGCAAGCTGACCGGCCTGCCCTCGCCTACTTTTCTCGCAAGCGTCGCACAAGAACGGATCAGACGGGACTACCGCGCCCGGCCGACGCCGCCTCCGGAATAATGCCGTTGCGGCGCGGTTAACCGACATGGCACAGGCCGGATCCGGCGGCAGTCCTCGCGCGCGCCTGGCCTGCCGGATGGCAAAATTGCCCCCGCCGCAAGCACCGGCTATAGCGCTTCCAGAAAAGACATTAGATTCAATGTGATCAACAGGCAGGTCCGGTGTCCCAGACGTCACAAACGCCCCTCCTCGACCAGGTCAGGTTTCCCGCCGATCTGCGCAAGCTCCCGGAATCCGATCTCCCGCAACTTGCCGCCGAATTGCGCAAGGACATGATCGAGGCAGTGTCGGTCACAGGCGGACATCTCGGCGCCGGTCTCGGTGTCGTGGAACTGACTGTCGCCCTCCACCATGTCTTCGACACGCCGCACGACCGGGTAATCTGGGACGTCGGCCACCAGGCCTATCCGCACAAGATCCTGACCGGCCGGCGCGACCGTATGCGCACCCTGCGCCAGGGCGGTGGCCTGTCCGGCTTCACCAAGCGGGCGGAGAGCGAATACGACCCGTTCGGCGCGGCACACTCGTCCACGTCGATTTCCGCCGGCCTCGGCATGGCGGTCGCGCGCGACCTGAAGCAAGAGAAACGCAATGTCATCGCCGTCATCGGCGACGGATCGATGTCCGCGGGCATGGCCTATGAGGCGATGAACAATGCGGGCGCGATGAACTCGCGCCTGATCGTGATCCTCAACGACAACGACATGTCGATCGCGCCGCCTGTCGGCGCGATGTCGGCCTATCTGGCGCGGCTTCTCTCCGGCAAGACCTATCGCAACCTGCGCGGGATCGGAAAGCAGCTTGCGCACAAGCTGCCGAAATTCTTCGAGGAGCGCGCGCTGCGCGCCGAGGAATATGCGCGGGGGATGGTCACGGGCGGCACGCTGTTCGAAGAACTCGGCTTCTACTATGTCGGCCCGATTGACGGACATAATTTCGATCACCTGCTCCCGGTGCTGAAGAATGTGCGCGACGCGGAGAGCGGCCCGATCCTCATTCACGTCGTCACGCAGAAGGGCAAGGGATACGCCCCGGCGGAAGCATCCGCAGACAGATATCACGGCGTGACCAAGTTCGACGTCTCGACCGGCGCGCAGGCAAAGTCCAAAGCGGCGGCACCGGCCTACACCAAGGTGTTCGGCGACGCGCTTGTCGCCGAAGCAAAAAGGGATGACAGGATCATCGCGATCACCGCCGCGATGCCATCCGGCACGGGTCTCGACCTGTTCGCGAAAGAATTTCCGAAACGCTTCTTCGATGTCGGTATCGCCGAACAGCATGCCGTGACATTCGCGGGCGCGCTGGCCGCCGAAGGTCAGAAGCCGTTCGCCGCGATCTATTCGACATTCCTGCAGCGGGCTTACGACCAGGTCGTCCACGATGTGGCGATCCAGTCACTGCCGGTGCGGTTTGCGATCGACCGTGCGGGCCTCGTCGGAGCCGATGGACCGACTCATGCCGGCTCCTTCGACATCACCTATCTCGGCTGCCTGCCGGGCTTTGTGATCATGGCGGCAGCGGACGAAGCCGATCTGGTGCACATGGTCGCGACCGCGGTGCAAATCGATGACCGCCCGTCCGCCCTCCGCTATCCGCGCGGCGAAGGCATCGGCGTTGCGCTGCCGGAACGCGGCATTCCGCTCGAGATCGGCAAGGGCCGGATCGTGCGCGAAGGCACCAAGGTTGCGCTTCTGTCATTCGGCGCGCGCCTGTCGGAATGCCTCAGGGCTGCCGACGAACTCGCAGGCTACGGTCTGTCCACAACGGTCGCGGACGCCCGCTTTGCCAAGCCGCTCGATACCGACCTCGTGCTGCGCCTTGCGCGCGAGCACGAAGCGCTGATCACGATCGAGGAAGGGGCAGTCGGCGGGTTTGGCGCATACGTGCTTCAGACGCTCGCCGACAATGCGGCGCTGGTGAATGGATTGAAAGTGCGGTCGATGGTGCTGCCCGATACATTCATCGATCACGACACACCGGCGGCGATGTATGCGACTGCAAAGCTTGACGCGCACGGCATCGTCGCCAAGGTCTTCGAGACGCTTGGCCGTGAGTTGAAAGCAGCGAAGAAAAGCGCCAGCTGAGCCCGCCTGTTTTCCGTGCTGAAATGCAAGAAGGCCCAGCACCATGTGCCGGGCCCCTCGCGGATGAGCAGCATCTGCAGCCAGCTTCGAGACGCCGTCATACCTCGCGATTGCTGATACTGACAAATGCGCGGTGCCACGACTCCATGTCGTCCGACATCGCCCGATAAACACCGGCCATTACAATCATCGGAAACCACAACAACATCGGCATCGCTTAGCTCCTGTTATCGGGGACGCTACTTGCAGTTCACGTCTCCCGCGTGTCACGAGAACGCCGCATCACCAGCATCGTTCCGGCATCGATGCGACCCTCATTCAGCGATCAACGGGAACGAAATCGGGATTCGAATTTTTCAGGCACACATCACGTGTGTGATTGCACCCCGATGGCTTTCCGCCTGCGTCGGCGACCGGAAATATTTTACATTTAAAGCTTTATTCGCAGGGCGTTGTTCCCTAGGATCGCAGACCACATCCGATCATCGCCGACACTCTGACCGACAGATGCCCGACCAAGGCCAGCAATCACCGACAAACGGGATCGTTTTCATCCATGGCGTCGGAGGATCGGCCAGGGCGTGGCAGCCGCAGGTGGAGAGCTTCCGCGCGGCCGGCTACACGCCGCTGGCGCTAGACCTGCCCGGCTATGGCGGCCGGCCCGCCATCGAAAGCATTGATTTTGAACAGTTTTCCGACGACGTGGAGGCGCAGATCGCGCGGGCTGGGCTGATCCGCCCGGTGCTGGTCGGCCATTCCCTCGGCGGCATGATCGCGCAGACGATGCTGCGGCGAAAACCACAAGGATATCGGGCTGTTATCCTCGTCGGGACGAGCCCTTCCTTCGGCCGTCCGGATGGCGATTTCCAGAAGAAATTCGTGGCCGACCGGCTGGCGCCGCTTGAGGCCGGCAAGACCATGCCGGAGCTCGCGGCCGGAATGATCAATGAAATCATAGGGCCGAACGCGGATCCGAAGGGAAAAGAGGTGGCGATCGCCTCGATGGCCGCCGCCCCGGCCTCGACCTACAAGGCCTGCGTCGAGGCCATCGTAACGTTCGAAGAACGTGCGAACCTCGGACATATAAGTGTCCCGACGATGTGTCTTGTGGGCGAGTTCGACAACAATGCTCCGGCCGCCATAATGCAGCGCATGGCCGCGAAAATTCCCGGTGCGAAATTCGTGATGTTGCCGGGTCTCGGGCACCTTCCCAATCTAGAGAACCCGGCCGCTTTCGATGAGGCCGTACTCGGCTTCCTGCGCGACGTGGCTTTCGAGTAACGATAGGAGTGCTGCCGGATGAAACCGCTCGACGTTGACAAGGTCGATACCGATGCCCCGCTCTTTGCTCCGGATGCTTTCGGGCTCAACGACTTCCAGGCGGAGCTGGTCGCCAAGTGCCGACGCTTCGGCAAACAATACCTGGCGCCGCGCGCGGCGCAGCACGATCGCGACGCCACCTTCCCGATCGAAAATTTCCGGGACATGCATCCCGAGGGCCTGCTCGGCATCTGCATTCCGAAATCCTCCGGCGGCATCGGCGCCGATTACAAGACCTACGCGCTCTGCGCGTCCGAACTCGGCCGCTATTGCGGCGCGACCGCACTCTCATGGAACATGCATGTCTGCTCGACACTCTGGTCGGGCCCGATCTCCGATGAGATGGACATGCCGCCGGATGTGCGCGCGCTGCATCTGCAACGCCGCGAAATCCACTATGAGCGCATCCTGCGCAATGGCGCCGTCTACGCGCAACCCTTCTCCGAAGGCGGCGCGGCGGCAGCCGGCGCCGTGGCCTTCGGCACCGAAGCGCGTCCCGTCGAAGGCGGCTACATCGTCAACGGCAAGAAGATCTTCGCCTCGCTCTCCGGCTCCGCGGATTATTACGGTGCGCTCTGCACCCGCCGGGCCGAGGGCGAAGAGGCGATGCGTCGCAACACACTCTATCTCGGCATTCCTGCCAATGCGCCAGGCGTAAGCGTCACCGGCGACTGGGATCCGCTCGGCATGCGCGGCACGGTTTCGCGCACGCTGATCTTCAAGGACGTGTTCGTGCCGGAAGATGCAGCGCTCATGCCTCCCGGCGTGTATTATCAGGCAGTGCTGCGCTGGCCGCACATGTTCCTGACGCTGACCCCGACCTATATGGGACTCGCGCAGGCGGCCTATGACTTCACCGTCTCCTATCTGCGGGGCGAACTGCCCGGCATGCCGCCGGTGAAGCGCCGCATGTTCCCGACGAAGCAGCTCGCTGTCGCCGAGATGAAGCTGATGCTGGAGCAGACCAAGGCATTGTGGTTCCAGACCATCAGCGAGGCGCGCCCGAACCCGTCGAAGGATTCGGTGATGCGCGCCTACGCGGCGCAATACACGGTGATGGAGAACGCCAACGCCCTGGCCGTGAAAGCCATCCGCACCTGCGGCGGACAGGCCATGCTCAAGAGCCTGCCGCTCGAACGCATCTATCGCGACAGCCGCTGCGGGTCGCTGATGCTGCCCTGGACGGCGGAAATCTGCATGGACCGGCTCGGCAAGGAGACGCTGTACGAACCGGGCGAGAAGGATGAGTAACGAGCACTTGCTCATTCTCTGCACCGTCACCCTGAGGCGACGCGCGCAGCGCGCCCTCGAAGGGCAACGGCCCCAACATTGTTGCCGTTCATCCTTCGAGGCTCGCCGCAACCGCGGCTCGCACCTCAGGATGACGGCTTGACGGTGTGCTGTCGAAATAAGCCATGGACCTCTCCGATCTCATTGCGCGTAACGCCGACTTCACCCCGGGCAAGACCGCGATCCGCTTTGGAGATCGCACCCTCAGTTACGCCGCGTTCCACGAACGCATCGTCTCCACCGCTAGGGCGCTGAAATCCGAACTCGGCGTCGGCCGTGGCGACCGGGTCGCGATCCTCGCCGCGAACCACTCCGATTATCTCGTCACGCTCTACGCCTGCGCCCGTCTCGGGGCGATGCTGGTGACGCTGAACTGGCGCCTCGCCGTGCCGGAGCAGCTCTACATCCTGTCGGACAGTGGCGCGAAGGTGCTGGTGGTCGACAAGGAATTCTCGGCTGTCGTGGAGCAGCTCGCGCAGCACCTGCCCGATCTCAAGGTCGTCGGGCTCGACTACGCGCCGGCCGGCGCTCCCTCGTTCGACGAACTGTTGGCCGCAGGTTCCGGCGACGGCCGCAATCCGCATACCGACACGTCCAATCCGCTGCTGCTGGTCTACACGTCCGGCACCACCGGCCACCCCAAGGGCGCGGTGCTGCGGCAGGAGGCGCTGGTCTGGAACGCTCTGATGAGCCACCACGCGCACGACATGCGCGCGGACGATCACATCCTGACCTTCCTGCCAATGTTCCATGTCGGCGGGCTCAACATCCAGACAACACCTGCGGTGCAACTCGGCGCGACCGTCACGATCCACACGCGGTTTGCGCCGGACACCGCGTTGCAGGCGATCGCACAAGACAAGCCCACGCTGATTGTGATGGTCCCCGCAGTGATGCAGGCGCTGATCCAGCATCCGCTCTGGGCAGCGACCGATCTCTCATCGCTCCGCGCCATCGCCGCGGGCTCAAGCCTGATCCCGGTGCCGCTGGTCGAAGCCTTCATGCAGCGCGGCGTCCCGGTGATTCAAATCTACGGATCAACGGAAACCGCTCCGACCGCGATCTATACGCGTGTCGGCGGCGATCTGTCCCGCCTGACCTCGACCGGCCTGCCCGGACTTTATTGCGAAGCCAAGATCGTCGACGAGGAGGGCCGCGAGGTGCCACACGGCGCCGCCGGCGAGGTGGTCGTGCGCGGCCCGAACGTGCTCTACGAATACTGGGGCAACGCCGAGGCGACCGCCGAAGCGCTGCGCGATGGCTGGTATCACACCGGCGACATCGGCACGCGCGACACGGACGGATATTTCTATATTCACGACCGCAAGAAGAACATGATCATCTCCGGCGGCGAAAATATCTACCCCGCCGAGGTCGAACGTGTGCTGCACGATCATCCCTGCATCGCCGAAGCCGCGGTGATCGGCCGGCCCGACCCGAAATGGCAGGAGGTGCCGGTCGCCTACATCGTGTGTCACAAGGACAAGACGCTCGATGCCGACGAAGTGAAAGCTTTCGTCGGGCAGCATCTCGCGCGCTTCAAGATCCCGCGCGAAATCGTGTTCGTTGAAAGCCTTCCACGCACCGCGCTCGGCAAGGTGCAGCATTTCATGCTGCGAGAGCAGCAGTAACGCCCGGATGCGGTGGCATGAAGCGCAGCGAAATGATGCACCGCTGAGCCGGAGCCCAGATACTTGAACAGGTCCCGGTTCTGCAGCGCATCGCTCCGCGCTGCGCAGCGCCCGGGACGCAAGACCGGAGTTGAACATGCGGATCGCAGTTCTGGGTGGCGGCAACGGGTCGTTCGCGGCGGCCGGAGACTTTGCACTTGCCGGACATGACACGCGGCTGTGGCGACGAGACAAGCCCGCGGTCGAGGCCCATCGCGCAGCAGGATCGGCTGTCCTGATCAAGGATTTCTCGGGCCAGCGCGTCGCCAAGCTTTCGCTGGTCACAAACGACATCGCCGAGGCGGTTCGCGATGCGGAACTGATCGTCTGTCCCGCGCCCGCGCATGCGCAGCCCGATATCGCGAAGGCGCTCGCACCGTATCTGACCGATGGGCAGGTGGTGTTCCTGCCGCCCGGCACCTTCGGTTCGCTCCTGTTCGCCAAGGCCGCGCATGACGCGGGCAACAACGCCATGGTCGCGTTTGCCGAAACCGGCACCCTGCCCTGGCTTACGCGCAAGCATGGCCCGTTCGAAGCCGCGGTGACGGTGCGCGCGAAGCGGCTACCGACCGGTGTCTTTCCGCTGACGCTGAAGGGCCACGCGTTGTCGGTGATCGGCAAGGCCTTCCCCGGCGTGATCGAGGATTGCGGCGACGCGCTGTCCGGCGCGCTGATGAATGCCGGCGGCATCATTCATCCGCCGCTGATCACCATGAATGCCGGACCGCTGGAGCATTTCGACCGCTGGGACATCCACAAGGAAGGCACTCA
>NZ_DATMRV010000238.1:0-25430 GCF_035565795.1 Pseudorhodoplanes sp. | reverse complement strand
ATGCGCCGAGTCGCCCGCGAAGACCACGCGTCCATGCACGAAGCGGTCGATGCGTCGGCAGTTGAAGCGATAGATCGACACCCAGTCGACATGGAAATCGCGGTCCCCGAGCATGCGGCGGATACGCGGGGTGTAGTTCTCAGGTTTCAGCTCGTGCTCGATATCGGCGTCCGGACCAAGTTGCAGATCGACTCGCCAGGACTCGTCCGGTTGCCGGTGCATGAGCGCCGATTGTCCGGAATGGAATGGCGGATCGAACCAGAAGCGGCGCTCGGTCGGGATATCGTCCGCCGGCATGCGCAAATCCGCGATGAGGAACTTCTCCTCGAAGGTGTGCCCTTTGAATTCGAGGCCGAGCAGATCGCGTACGGTGGAGCGTGCGCCATCCGCTGCAATCACCCAGGCGGCGTCGAGCTTGTACGGTCCGTCCGGTGTCTCCACCGTCAGCGTCACTCCGTCGTTGCGCTTCTCGAGGCCGGTGACCCGATTTCGCCAGCGAAGATCGATGTCGGGCATCTCCTGCACGCGGTCGACCAGCGCCTTTTCAAGATAGAACTGCTGGAGATTGATAAAGGCCGGCATCTTGTGGCCGTCCTCGGGGAGGAGATCGAATGAATAGACCATCCGGTCGCCGAGAAAGACCTTGCCGAGCTTCCAGGTCACGCCCATCTTCACGAGCTTTTCGCCGACACCGAGACGATCGAGGATTTCGAGCGTGCGCTTGGAATAGCAGAGCCCGCGCGAGCCCTCCCCGATCCGGTCCGCATCGTCCAGCAAGACCGACGGCACGCCGCGCTGCGCGAGATCGATCGCCATCGATAGTCCGACCGGACCCGCGCCGACGATCACGACCGTGTGGCGCACAGGCTTTGCCGCGTCCTGATCCGGCGAACGCCGGTAGCCGAAGTGAAACAGCGACTTGCGTTCGTTGGCGGCCACGGCGTTTACTCCCTGTTACCGCTTACCCCTGCAGCGCAGCCCACATTTCGCGGTCGCGCTCGGCGGTCCAGATCACGGGGTGTTCGATGCCCTTCGCCTCGTCATAGGCACGCGCGACATTGAACGGCATGCAGTGTTCATAAATCGCGTAGCTGGAGAATTTCGGGTCCATCGCCTCGCGCGTCGCCGCGAACGTGTCCTTCAGCGACAATCCCTTGGCGACGCCCTTCTGCGCGGCTCCATACAAGGTCGCGAGAAAGTCTCGTGTCCCCTCGATGCCGGCCTGCACCTTGTCGGGAGTTGCAAGCGCTGCACCGCGACCGGGCACCAGTGCATTGGCCTTGAACTGCGCGAGACGGTCGAGCGTCTTCGGCCAGTCAGCGAGATGCGCATCGCCGCAATAACAGGCCGAGTGATATTCGACGAGATCACCGGAAAACACGACGTTGGCGTCCGGCACCCAGGCGATCACGTCGCCCGCTGTATGGCCGCGCCCGATATGCATGATGCGGACTTCGCGCTTGCCCAGCCAGACCGACATCTGCTGCGGAAAGGTGATGGTCGGCCAGGTCAGGCCGGAGATCGACTCAACAGCACGGAACAGTCGCGGGAACCTGCCGATTTCGGAGTCCTTGTCCTGCTGCCCTCGTTCGACGATCAGGTCGCGCGTTGAATCGGAAGCCAGGATTTCGGCGCCGGAATATGCCGATGCGCCAAGCACGCGCACCGCGTGATAGTGGCTGAGCAGGACATATTTGATCGGCTTGTCGGTGACCTTGCGAACGCGCTCGATGACTTCCAACGCCATCACGGGCGTCGCCTGCGCGTCCACGACCATTACGCTGTCATCGCCGATGATGATCCCGGAATTCGGATCGCCCTCGGCGGTGAAGGCATAGAGATCGCGCCCGATCTCGTCGAACGAAATGGTCTTTTCGGCGGTATCGCCGGTCGAAGCAAAACCCTTGGCCATCTTTCCACCCTGTGCCGCTGTTGCGCGGTCGTGTCGTTATTTCGGAGGCGTGTAGCGTATCACCTCCTGCTCGATCGCACCGAAGATCGAGCGGCCGTCCTTGTCGTCCATTTCGATACGAACCTTGTCGCCGAATTTCAGGAACGGCGTCGACGGCTTGCCGTGCAGGATCGTCTCGACGGTCCGGATCTCCGCAATGCAGGAATAGCCAAGCCCGCCATCGGAAATCGGCTTGCCCGGCCCGCCATTGCCGTCGCGGTTCGACACGGTGCCGGCCCCGAGGATCGTGCCCGCACTGATCGGCCGCGTCCTCGCTGCATGCATGATCAGCGTCGGGAAGTCGAACGTCATGTCGACCGAGCACATCGGCTTGCCGAACGGCTTGCCGTTGATGAAACTGAGAAGCGGCAGGTCCACCTTCGCGCCATCCCAAGCCTTGCCGAGTTCGTCCGGCGTGACCGCGACGGGCGTAAACGCCGACGGCGGCTTTGACTGCAGGAAGCCGAAGCCCTTCGGCAACTCCTGCGGCACGATGTTGCGCAGCGTCACGTCGTTGACCAGCATGATTAGCCGGATCGCCTTCGCGGCCTGCTCGCGGGTCGCGCCCATCGGGACATCGCCGAGGATCACGACAACCTCAGCCTCGATGTCGGCGCCGAACGCCTCGTCGGCGAGTTGGATCGGATCGCGCGGTGCCATCACGACATCGGAGATGCCCTGATACATCAGCGGATCGGTCCAGAACGATTCCGGCACCTCCGCGCCCCGCGCCTGCCGCACGAGCGCAACGTGGTTCACATAGGCGGAACCATCGAGCCACTGATAAGCGCGCGGCAATGGTGACGACACCTTGGCCGGGTCGAATGGCATATGCGCGATCCGGTTCGCTTCGAGCGAATCCGCGATCTCGGTGAGGCGCGGAACGACCGCATCCCAGTTATCGAGGGCGGCCTGCAAGGTCGGCGCAACCGCAGACGCATCCGCGCAACGCGACAGATCGCGCGAGACGACAACGAGGCGGCCGTCGCGGCCGCTCTTCAGTGAAGCAAGTTTCATGTTAGCGCGGCTCGCGGCGATTGGGATCGAAGTGTTTCTTGAGACCCTTCCAGCAGTCGATGTAATCGTCCTGCCTGGCCTCGTGCTGGGCGGCATATTTCGTGACGCGCTGGCGGAATCGCGTCTCGAACATGAACGCCAGCGTATTGGCAAGCTTCACCGGTTTCAACTCGACATTGCTCGCATGCTCGAAGGCGTCGACGTCCGGACCGTGCGGCAGCATGGTGTTGTGCAACGAGAAGCCGCCGGGCACGAAGCCTTCGGGCTTCGCGTCATAGACGCCATACACGAGGCCCATGAATTCCGACATGATGTTGCGATGATACCAGGGCGGACGGAAGGTGTTCTCCGCAACGCCCCAGCGCTCCGGGAAGATCACGAAATCGATGTTCGAGGTGCCCGGCGTCTCCGACGGCGAAGTCAGCACCGTGAAAATCGACGGATCGGGGTGGTCGAACAACACCGCGCCGACGGGCGAGAAGTGGCGCAGGTTGTATTTGTACGGCGCGTAATTGCCGTGCCACGCGACGACATCGAGCGGCGAATGCGGCAACTTCGTCTCGAACATTTCGCCGCCCCACTTCACGTAGAGCGTGCACGGCTCTTCGACATCCTCGTAGGCCGCGACCGGCGTCAGGAAGTCGCGCGGATTGGCCAGACAGTTCGCGCCGATCGGTCCGCGATCCGGCAGCGTGAACGCACCGCCATAATTCTCGCACACATAGGCGCGCGCAGGACCATCGACGAGTTCGACGCGGAAGATCACGCCGCGCGGGATCACGCAGATTTCGCCCGGGGCGATCTCGATCAGACCAAACTCGGTTCGGAAACGCAGGCTGCCCTGTTGCGCGACGATGAGCATTTCACCGTCAGCGTTGAAGAAATGCTCGCACACCATCGACTCGGTGACGATCAGAACATGGGCCGCCATGCCGCTCATCGACTCGCTGTCCCCGGCCACCGTGACAGTACGCAGACCGGTGACGAAGGTGAGCTTCTGCTTCGGGATCGGCGGCGGACCCCAGCGCAGTTGTCCGATCGTCAGTTCGGAATCGTCACGCTCCGGCGCAGTGCGGATCAATCCACGATCGATTCGCTTGAATCGACCGGTGTGCCGCACGGTCGGACGAATGCGATAGAGCCAGGAGCGCTGGTTGGTCGCCTGCGGCGCAGTAAAGGGCGAGCCGGACAATTGCTCGGCATAGAGCCCGTAATTGATCTTCTGAGGCGAATTGCGTCCGATCGGCAGTGCTCCGGGCAACGCTTCGGTCTCGAACGAGTTGCCAAAGCCGGACATGTACTCGGCCGCATCAACCAGCGGCTCGGTCCGTACCCGGTCGGTGACTGCTGCAGGGGACGCTTGCCGCTTGACCCGCGGCGCGGTGTCGATTTCGGCCATCCGGTGACCTCCCTGGCTGCGCGGGCCGCCCTCATGGAGCGGTCGATTGGTTGCAACGTTTCTGAACCCAGATATAGTTTCATTCGTAACTAATGTCAAACACGAGCCCTTTCGCGTAAAAGAACGCCCTCGCTCAATCGCCCGTTCGCCATAGCAACGCTTTTCACCTTGAATTGGCCGCGATGTCGGTCCATATGCAACACAACGAAGCGACTCGCCCTGTGAGTTGCTTGCGGGCCGCGTGAACGAAAGGTTGCAGTCCCTGCAACGGCTTTCAGCCCGCCAACCCTTCCCAATCGCCGGCAGCCCTGAACACGCGGGATGTCTTTGAACCCCGCGTATGCGCGCCGTTCCATCTGGAGCGGTGGCGCCTGTGCTGCATGAAAGATCGTATCTCTTGACCGCTTTTCTAGACCTCGGGCTCGCCGAGCCCATTACCCGTGCCCTCGTTGAGGAGCGCTACGAAACTCCTACTCCGATCCAGGCCCAGACCATCCCCCACGTCCTTGCCGGACGCGACGTCGTCGGCATCGCACAGACCGGCACTGGCAAGACCGCAGCCTTCGCGCTGCCGATCCTCAATCACATCGCCAACAATCGGCGTCGCCCCGAGCGGAAAACCTGCCGCGTGCTGGTTCTGAGCCCCACCCGCGAACTCTCCGGCCAGATCCTCGACAGCTTCAAGACCTACGGTCGCCATCTGAAGGTAAGCGTATGTCTGGCGATCGGCGGCGTTCCCATGGGCCGACAAATCAGAGCTCTGTCGAATGGCTGCGAAGTTCTGGTCGCAACTCCGGGACGTTTGCTCGACCTCGTCAATTCGAGGGCGCTGACGCTCGACAAGGTCGAGATCCTCGTCCTGGACGAGGCCGACCGGATGCTCGACATGGGCTTCATCCATGACATCCGCCGCATCGTCGCGATGCTTCCGGCACAGCGCCAGACGCTGTTCTTCTCCGCCACCATGGCGCGCGAGACCGAAGACCTCGGCCGCCTGATGCTGAACGATCCGGCGCGCGTCGCCGTGACGCCGCAGGCCTCGACCGCCGAGCGCGTGTCGCAGCGCGTCGTCCATATCGACAAGTCCGGCAAGGCCGAGCTTCTTGCCAACATCCTGAAAAGCGAGCCGATCGACCGCGCCATCGTGTTCACCCGCACGAAGCACGGCGCCGACCGCGTGGTGCGCCAGCTCGGTCAGCAGGGTCTCGCCGCGGAAGCGATCCACGGCAACAAGTCGCAGGGTCAGCGCGAACGCGCCCTCGCCGCTTTCCGCAACGGCAAGATCAAGACCCTGATTGCAACCGACATCGCCGCACGCGGCATCGATGTCGACGGCATTACGCATGTCATCAACTTCGACCTGCCCAATGTGCCGGAAAGCTATGTCCACCGCATCGGCCGCACGGCGCGTGCCGGCGCGGAGGGTACCGCAATCTCGTTCTGCGACCGTGAGGAGCGCGCCTATCTGCGGGACATCGAAAAGCTGATCCGCATGACGCTGCCCTCGACCGACGGCCGCACCGGTCAGCCGATCGAAGCAAAGGCCGAACAGCCCGCGCGCTCGAACCGGCCCGATGGACGTCCCGACAACGGCAAGCCAAAGCCTCGCAACCGCGCCGGCCAGCGTCGCAGGCGCAGGGACCAGGCGGCGAAAGCCGCCGGCGCATCAGGCCAGCCGGGTCACAATAACGGCCACCAGCACGAGCGGAAGTCGACCGCAAAGCCGTTCACAAACCCGCAGCGACAGAATGGCGGAACCGCCGAGCCTGGGCTATCATCTGTCGGATTCATGCGGGACGGTCGCTCCGAGCGCCGCGGCAAGCGGCAGCACGCCCAGGCCCCGCGCTGAGCTCATTTCGATCAAGGGACCACTGGATGTCGAAAGAAGAGATGCTTGAGTTCGACGGCACTGTCACGGAAGTGCTGCCGGACGGAAACTTCAGGGTGAAGCTCGACAACGATCACGAGATCCTCGCCTACACCGCCGGGAAGATGCGCAAATTCCGCATCCGCACCGGCGTCGGCGATCGTGTGATCGTGGAAATGTCGCCCTACGATCTCTCGCGCGGCCGCATCAGCTTCCGTCACCGCGGCAACGCGATGGCGGCTCCCCCCACCCGCCGTCAGACCTTCGTACGCAAGCGCTGACGCCCCCATACCGGCGACGCGCCAGCCTCGTGGCGCTCGCCCGCTATCCGACCACCGCAGGCAACGACACAAACCCGCGAAACCGTGCGCGCGGCGACCGCACGGGCTCGCCGTCGAGCCGGTAGTTCGGGAAGCGCGCCAGAAAACGCTCAAGCGCAATTCGTCCCTCCAGCCGCGCGACATTCATGCCGGCGCAGACATGGACGCCGCTCGCGAACGCCAGATGCCGGTTCGGCGTGCGGCCGACATCGAAACGATCCGGGTCCGGAAAATATTTCGGGTCGCGGTTGGCGGCAGCTATGGCGATGGTGATGAGATCACCCTCCTTCATCGGCACGCCGCCGAGCACGGTGTCGACAACCACCCGGCGATTGCCGAGCTGGTTCGAGCTTTCGAACCGCAGCACTTCCTCGATAGCCGTCTTCATCAATGAGGGATCGCGCATCAGGCGCGCCTTCTCGTCCGGCCATTGCAGTAACGTGTAGAGCGCGTTGCCGATCAGGTTGGTCGTCGTTTCGTGCCCGGCATTGAGGATGAAGATGCAGTTCTGCAGAAGCTCGGTCTCCGTGAGCTTGCGTCCCTCATGTTCGCCGATGATGAGCCGGGTCAGCACGTCCTTGTTTGGATCGCCGGGATTGCGGCGCCGGTCGTCCGTCAGGATTTTCAGATAGGCCAAAAATTCACGGACGGCGTCGTTGCCGGCTTTCAGTTGCGCCTCGGTCAACACAGGCTCCAGTGCGCCCAGAATCGCGAGCGACCATCCGCGCAGCGGCCCCCGCTCCTCATGCGGCACGCCGAGCAGATTCCCGATAATCTCGACAGGTATCGCGGACGCGAAATCCTCGATCAGGTCGACGCGACCCTTGCGCTCCAGTTCGCCGAGCAACCGGTCGACCAGTTCGACAAGCCCGGCCTCCATCTCCGCGATCGCACGCGGCGACAATGCGCCCGCTATCGCGCGCCGCACCTGCGTGTGCAGCGGCGGATCGTTGAAAACGAGGCTCGTGGTGTGATGCTCGAAAAGCGGCGTGTCGCCGTATTTCGGAAAGAACTCGATCTTCTTGTCCGACGAATAGGTCTTCGCGTCCTTGTAGAGCGTCTCGCAATCATCATAACGCGTGATGATGTAGCTGCCGTCCGGCATGCGGTGAACCGGATCGTAATCGCGCAGCGCGTGGAAATAGGGATAGGGATCCTCGATAAAATCTGCGGGCAATTTTTTCAGATCGAAGGCGCGCGCGGCCGCTTCGGCCTCGCTCGGACTGGCAAATCTGGGCATCCCGACACTTCCGGTCTTTCGTCATCGCCCGGAACGCATCCGGCCCGACAGCAGGATTAATTTAGCACACCGGGCGCGGTCTGGTGTCAACCCGCCCTCCCGTTGCGCGTCGGCGCAAGTTAAGCCATGGTCATATGTCCGCATTCGCGGCCGGGGTGACGACGAAGTTCAATCATGGTGACGCAGACAAAGGGGTCGGCCGCCGTCAGCGAGGTGCAGCCCGGTCGGGAAGCGCCGCTGCGGCTCGACGATTTCCTGCCGTACCAGCTCAATGTGGTGTCGAGCCTCGTTTCGCAGGCGCTTTCACGCCTCTATGTGGAACGCTATGGCATCGGCGTTCCGGAGTGGCGCGTGCTTGTCACGCTCGGCGAATTCGAGACGATGACCGGCAAGGCCATCGGCGAACACAGCCACATGCACAAGACGAAGGTGTCGCGCGCGGTGGCCCTGCTCGAAAAGCGGAAACTCGTGGTGCGGCGCGTCAACCGGGCGGACCTGCGGGAATCGTTGCTGTCACTCACACCCGAGGGCCGAGCGATCTATGACGATCTCGCGCCGGGCGCGGTCGGCTTTGCCCGGCACTTGCTGGAGGCGATCGATCCCGCGGACCGCGATGCGTTCGCCCGCGCGCTGGAACGCCTGATCGAACGCGCAAAGCCGCTGGCAGACGAAGCCATCGAGGATCCGGACAGATAAGCCCGGAAGCGGACGCATGCGAGGCATCGCCGGCGGGCACTGGACAAGCCTCGCGCCATCGCGTTTGGTCGGAAAAATACTTGTCGTCCCTGGGGAACGCTCGTGAAGCTCTACACCTATTTCCGCTCGTCAGCCGCCTATCGGGTGCGCATCGCGCTCAACCTGAAGGATCAACCTTATGAAATGGTGTCGATCCATCTGACCAAGGACGGCGGCAAGCACAAGACCCCCGAGTTCCGCGCCATCAATCCGCAGATGCGCTTGCCCGCGCTGACGCTGTCGAGCGGCGAGACGCTCATCCAGTCGCTCGCGATCATGGAATATCTGGAAGAGGTCTATCCCGAACCCGCCCTTCTTCCGGTCGATGCACTCGAGCGCGCGCATGTCCGCGCTGTGTGCGAAATCATCGCGTGCGACATCCATCCGCTCAACAATCTCGTCACGCTGAACGCGCTGAAAAAGCTCGGTCACGATCAGGCAACCGTCGACGAGTGGTACCGCTCCTGGATCATCTCGGGTTTCGAGGCGATCGAACCCTTGCTCAAGCCGGGCCCTTACGCATTCGGGTCGCGCGTAACGATGGCCGACGTCTGCCTCGTGCCGCAGGTGTTCAACGCGCGCCGGTTCAAGACGCCACTCGACGCCTTCCCGAAGATACTCGCAGTCGAAGCGGCATGTGCGAAGCTCCCCGCCTTCGAGAAGGCGAAGCCGGAAAATCAGCCGGACGCCGAATAGTCGACGTATTTCCGCCAAATCACCGAAGAAACGAGCCAGCAGTGCAGCAACAGAACATTGTCCGCGTCGTTCTGTGGATGACCGGCACTCTGCTGTCGTTCTCGATCATGGCGATCTCGATCCGCCTGCTCGCAGGCAAGCTGACAGTGTTCGAGATCCTGACCGTGCGCAGCTTCGGCGCGCTGGTGATCCTGTTTTCGCTACTCGCGGTCACTCCGTCGCTGCGACCGGCTGTGCGCACCAAACGCATCCCGATGCACTTCTTCCGCTCGGCGGTGCATTTTGCCGGGCAATATTGCTGGGCGACCGCGCTCACGCTCCTGCCGTTCGCGACCGTGTTCGCACTCGAGTTCACGCTGCCGGTCTGGGTGCTGATCCTTGCCGTCGCGGTGCTCGGCGAAAAGCTCACGTCGGGCCGCATCGTGGTGATTGTTCTCGGCTTCATCGGATGCCTGGTGATCCTGCGACCGGGCATCATTGCGTTCCAGCCGGCCTCGATCCTGGTCCTGCTCTGTTCGTTCTTCTACGCCGTGTTCAATGTGGCGACCAAGCAGATGACCGCGACAGAGAGTACCTTCGGGATTGTGTTCTGGATGAACCTCCTGCAATTCCCGCTCGCGCTTTCCGGAAGCGATCCGCTTTTCGTCCTTCGGCTCGAGCCGTGGCAATACGCCCCGATGGCGGGCGTCGGAATATCCGGCCTCGCCGCTCACTATTGTATGGCGCGGGCGTTCCGCTACGGCGACGCCAGCCTTGTCATACCGCTGGACTTCCTCCGCGTGCCGCTGATCGCGCTGGTGGGTTACCTGTTCTTCGCCGAGTCCGTGGATGCGCTGGTCTTCGTAGGCGCGGGGATCATCCTCGCCGGTATCCTGTGGAACCTGCGTCAGGAGGCCCGCGACGCCCGGGACGTGGCATTGCCGGACGACGAGGGCACACCCGAGCGGACTTGAGTGGCGGACTTGAGTGGATTGACCGCTTTGCGGCTTCCGCAGGCTTTTGCCTTTTGATAACCATCGCGCCGCCGCATTCTCCCGGCACTGGGGGCATGGGGACGTGCGGGGAATTTATGACAAGACTGGTCCGATTCAGCACTATTGCTGCGCTGGCGCTTGCCGGCAGCATCTCTTCTGTGGCCGCCCAGCAGCTGCCGCCGCCATCGGGCGGCGCCACCAGCGTGCGCGAGCAGACCTGCCAGCGCCTCGAGGCGCAGCTTGCCTCGATCGGTTCCGGGGGCGACGCGACCCGTGCCGACCAGATCCGGCGCCTTGAGGAGACGATTGGGCGCCAGCAGGCCGAGCTTGACCGCAGCCAGGCCCAGGGACGCCGGCTGGGCTGCGACCAGCCGAACTTCTTCCAGCTTTTCGGCGGCGGCGGCCGATCCGAGCAATGCACGCCCCTGAACACCAAGATCGAGCAGATTCGCTCGAACCTGGCTCGCGCGCAGGGCGATCTGCAGCAGTTGCAGGCGTCGAACACGAACTACCAGCGCGAAAGTCAGCGCAGAACCGTGCTGAACGCCCTCGCCCAGAACGATTGCGGCCCGCAATACCGCGCGCAGGCTGCTCAGGCCGCGAGGGCGGCTCCTGGCAATTTCTTCGAGCAATTGTTCGGCGGCCCCGGCTCGACCTCCGGCCCGGAGCAGGATACCGGCATGGGCAGCGGCTACCGGACGGTGTGCGTGCGCACCTGTGACGGCTATTTCTTCCCGATCTCGTTCTCGACCTCTCAGGACCGCTTCCGCGACGACGAGCAGACCTGCCAGCGCATGTGCCCGGCCGCCGAAGTGCAGCTGTTCTCGCATCGCAATCCGGGCGAGGACATGAACCAGGCGGTGTCGAATACCGGGCAGCTCTACACGCAGATACCGAACGCGTTCAAATACAAGACCTCGTGGGATGCCTCCTGCACCTGCAAGGCGCCGGGCGAAAGCTGGGCCAATGCGGTGAAAGACGATCCAAACGCGCCCGGCGGACACGGCGACATCGTCGTCACCGAGGAGCGCGCGAAGCTGATGAATGCGCCGCGCGACGCCAAGGGGCGTCCGATCGTTCAACCGTCGCAAGGAGCGCAGAAGAAGGGCGCAGCACCTGCGCCGGCTGCTGCCGTGGTCCCCGCGCAGGAGCCCGAGCCGGTCGATCCGAACGCACCGAAGAAGCCCATCCGCTCGGTCGGACCGAAATTCATGGCCGAATGAGCCGGCTTTCGCGCGGACGATCGCGGCCTTAGAAATCGAACGCTTCCGATTTCGTCGGCGTGCCGCTGACGATGGAGCGGTCGGGTTTCGGCAATGGTTGCCCGGAGTCGCGGAACTTGTTGGTGATCGGATAGCGCCGATCCCGTCCGAAGCCGCGCAGCGTGACCTTCACACCGGGTGCGGCCTGACGGCGCTTGTATTCCGCAAGATTGAGCATGCGGTCGACGCGCGCGACCGTTGCCGCGTCATAGCCCGCCGCAACGATCTCCGCGATTGGCTGCTCCCGCTCCACCAGACGCTCCAGAATGCCGTCGAGAATATCGTATGGCGGCAGCGAGTCCTGATCCTTCTGGTTCTCGCGCAATTCCGCCGTGGGCGGCTTGGTAATCACGTTCTGCGGGATCACCACACCATCGGGTCCGAGTGCGTCGTCAGGCTTCCAGACGTTGCGCAGCGCGCTCAGGCGGAAGACCTCTGTCTTGTACAGATCCTTGATCGGGTTGAAGCCGCCATTCATGTCGCCATAGAGCGTCGCGTAGCCGGTCGACATTTCCGACTTGTTGCCCGTGGTCATGACCATCGAGCCGAACTTGTTCGACAGCGCCATCAGGATCGTACCGCGCGCCCTCGCCTGCAGGTTTTCCTCGGTCACGTCGCGCGGCAAGCCGTCGAATAGCGGCGCGAGACTTTTCTCCAGACCCAGCACCGCTGCCTCGATGGGGACGACGTCGTAACGGATACCGAGCGCGTTCGCGATATCGGCGGCGTCCTTCAGCGATTCCTGCGAGGTGAACCTGTATGGCAGCATCACCGCACGCACGCGATCGCGCCCCAGCGCATCCACGCCGATCGCCGCCACCAGCGCGGAATCGATACCACCGGACAATCCGAGCACCACACCCGGAAATCCGTTCTTTCCGACATAGTCGCGCAAGCCGAGCATGCAGGCGGAATAGTCGGAGCGGTCCTGCGGCAGCAGCGGCGCAATGTCTCCCTGCTCGCAATGCCACCCGTCGCCGTTGCGTCGCCAGCGCGTCGTCACCAGCGCTTCGGTGAAGGCCGGCAATTGCGCCGCGAGTGACCCGTCGGCATTCAGCACGAAGGACGCGCCTTCGAACACGAGTTCGTCCTGCCCGCCAACCTGATTGAGATAAATCAGCGGCAGTCCGGTTTCCTTCACGCGGGCAACGGCCACACTCAGCCGCTGGTCGACGACGCCGCGGCGATACGGCGAACCGTTCGGCACCAGAAGGATTTCGCCGCCGGTTTCGGCGATGCATTCGGCGGGCTCGGGTCCCCAGATATCTTCACAGATCGGAACGCCGAGCCGCACGCCACGGAAGCTGATCGGACCCGGCATGGGCCCGACCGCAAAGACGCGCTTCTCGTCGAACACCCCGTAATTCGGCAGGTCAACCTTGAAACGCAATCCGGCGATGCGTCCGCCATCGAGTAAGGCTACGGCGTTGTAGAGCTTGCCGTCCTCAAACCACGGCGTGCCGACGATCATGGCGGGACCGCCCTGCGCCGTCTCGCGTGCGAGTTCTTCGATGGCCGCGCGGCAGGCTGCCTGGAAGGCCGGCTTCAGGACGAGGTCTTCCGGCGGATAGCCCGCGATGAACAATTCCGGAAACAGGATCAGATCGGCATCCTTCGCACGATCCCGCACCGCGCGCGCCTTGGCGGCGTTGCCGGCCACGTCCCCGACGACGGGATTGACCTGGGCAAGCGCGATCGTGAGCTTATCGGCGGGGCGCATGTTCATGGCGCTGGTCTAGCGCGGCAGGGCGGGCGCCCGCAATGCGCCCTCACCACAGCAGCCCCGACAGGCGCTCCCAGATCGCAAGCAGCCACACCGCGCCTGCAAGGAGTAGCGACAGCCCGACGGCGGCAGACCCCATGTCCTTCGCGCGGCCGATCATGGGGTCGTGATCCAGTGTGACCCGGTCGGCGAGTTTCTCGATCGCCGTGTTCAGCAGTTCCACGATCATGATGGCGAGCACCGCGCCGATCAGAATGAGCGCCATCCAGAGGCTGGTCGCAATCACCATTGCCAGCGGGACCGCAAGCGCGAGCGCGAACAGTTCCTGCCGGAATGCCGCTTCGCTCGCGGCGGCGGCGCGCAGGCCATTGATCGTATTCAGCGTCGCGCGCCAGATTCGCTCCATGCCCATCCCTCCCCGCGGGCGGACCTTAAATCAGAAAAAGCCGCCCGTGGGATAGGGGCCAAACTTGAACGAGCCCTGCACAAATACGCCATAGCTCTCGACCTTCCAGTCGACCGGCTGCGGAGACGCGTTCACGCCGACGATATTGTTCTCGAAATGGCTCAGACCGCTCGCATCCATGCGCCAGTATCGGCCGCCAACCGCAACCTTGACATTGGAGTTGACGGCATAGGCCAGTGCCGCCTCGAGTTGAAAGCCGGTCCCCTGCCCGTCCTCAGGAATCTCGCCAGTGAAGTCGCCCGGCATCGTCCCGATCCGCAGCCAGTGCGAGTCGCCGCCATTCAGTTTGACATAGGGCAGCCAGGCCGCATCCAGCGAAAGGCTGAACGGACCGCCGAGCTTCACGGTGGCGTCAAGCCCGAGACGTAGCGAATTCCAGTGATTGCTTTGGGTGATCACCAGGACGTTGTTCGGAATCGGGTTGCCGCAGATCGCGCCGTTGGAACCAACCTGCCCGCAGCCATACGCGCTCACGCTCTGATCGAGATAGTGATAGCCGGCATAGGCGCCGAGGCGAAAGCCCGGCTGACGGATGACGTTGAAACCGATGTCTGCGCTCGCGTAAGCGATGCTGCCCTCACGCTGATCGCTCATCGTCGACGAATACGGCGAGATAAAAGGCGGGAAATCCTCGTCGTTCAGCTGACCGCGATTGATGATGCCGATGCCGACATAGCCCTTGAGGTAGAGGCCCGAGGTGTGATCGACGCGGCCGAACATTTCGACCGCATGTCCCTGAAGCCCGTCATAGGTGAGACGCGAGACCATCGCGGTCCCTGGAATGTCGTACAAATTTACGGCCGTCTTGCCGAAATTCATCCAGTAGCGCAGCCCGAGTTCGCCTTCGAACGCCGGTACAACGATCGTCGATGCCGGCTTGAAATCGTGCCAGCGTTTCGCGACGGGCGATTGAACGGATCCGGTGACAATCTCACGCTCGGGCGCCGGCACGGGAGCGGGCTTGCTCGCGTCATATCCCGTTTCGCCGGGAATGTTTGGCCAGTGCGGCTCGTATATGCTGGGCCAGCGTGGTCCCTCATCCGGTGCGGCATCCGCGATCGCAGCCGTGCCAAGCACGACCGCGATCGCAAAAACCGCCGTGGCTGGAGAAACCCAACGCGCCACGATTGCCCCCTGTTGTCTTGCGCGCTTTTGTCTGCGCGTCTGAGCATCAGTTTCGATTCAAATTGTCTGCAATTCCTTTCCAGATCGGCAGCCATGGCGCTGCGCGATGCGCAACGTTAACAGGGCGAAAATTTCTTGCGTCGCGGACAGACGCGACAACAAAAAAGGCCCGTAAAACGGGCCTTTTTCGTATCAACATTTTCTTCAGTATGCGCGCGTCTGGCGATTCTGCCGAGCCTGGACGCCTAGAGTCCGGCAACCTGCGACATGGGAACGCCCTTCGCCGTACGCTCCTTCTTGAGCAATTCCGCGACGAGGAATGCCATGTCGATCGACTGCTCGGCATTAAGGCGCGGATCACAGAAGGTGTGATATCGGTCGTTCAGATCTGCATCCGAGATGGCACGCGCACCGCCCGTGCATTCGGTCACGTTCTGCCCGGTCATCTCGAGATGCACGCCACCGGCATATGTGCCTTCGGCGGCATGCACGGCGAAGAAGTCCTTCACCTCGTTCAGGATGCGATCGAACGGACGGGTCTTGTAACCCGACACGGACGTGATCGTGTTGCCGTGCATCGGGTCGCAGGACCACACGACCTGTTTGCCTTCGCGCTTCACCGCACGGACCAGCGCCGGCAAATGTTCGCCAACCTTGTCGTTGCCGAAGCGGCAGATCAGCGTCAGTCGGCCGGGCTCGTTCTCAGGATTGAGGATATCGATCAGCCGGATCAGTTCATCCGGCTTCAGCGACGGACCGCACTTCAAGCCAATCGGATTCTTGATGCCACGACAGAACTCGACATGCGCGTGATCGGGCTGGCGCGTGCGGTCGCCGATCCACACCATGTGTCCCGACGTGCAGTACCAGTCGCCGCTCGTCGAATCGACGCGGGTCATCGCCTCTTCGAACCCAAGCAGCAATGCCTCGTGGCTCGTATAGAGATCTGTAGTGCGCAGTTCGGGATGGCTTTCGAGATCGAGGCCGCACGCGCGCATGAAGCCGAGTGCTTCTGATATCCGGTCGGCCAGTTCGGCGTAGCGCCGCGCCTGCGGAGAATCCTTCACGAAGCCCAGCATCCATTGATGCACGGTCGCGAGATTGGCGTAACCGCCATGCGCGAACGCACGCAGGAGGTTCAGCGTTGCCGCCGACTGGCGATAGGCTTCGATCTGCCGGCGCGGATCCGGGATGCGCGCTTCCGGAGTGAAGTCGATGCCGTTGATGATGTCGCCACGATAGCTTGGAAGCTCGACGTCGCCTTTCTTCTCGACCGGCGACGACCGGGGCTTGGCGAACTGGCCGGCGATCCGACCGACCTTCACCACTGGCGAACCGCCGGCGAAGGTCAGCACCACCGCCATCTGAAGGAAGACGCGGAAGAAGTCGCGGATGTTGTTCGGGCCGTGCTCGGCGAAGCTTTCGGCGCAATCGCCGCCCTGCAGCAGGAAAGCATCTCCCGCGCAGACGCGCGCCAGCTGCTTTTTCAGATTGCGCGCCTCACCTGCAAAAACCAGCGGTGGAAAGCTCGCGAGCTGCTTCTCGACCGCCTGGAGGGCGGCCTTGTCCGGATAATCCGGCACCTGCACCACGGGTTTCGTGCGCCAGCTTTCGGGTGTCCAACGCTCAGCCATAACAGTTACTCCTGCGGCCACGGGGCTTCCGGCCGCCATCTCCATTGGCCGCGTTATAGCGGCCTCCGGTTCATGCCGCCATGGGCGCGTCCGGGCAAAATTTGGGGCCGAACCGCAGCCGTCACTGCCCCTTGCTGCCGAGGTAGCGGTACAGGGTATCGCCCCACCAGCTATTCCGAACCTCGTTCAGGACGGCAACGCTGATCGGCTTGCGCAGCGGACTGCCGGCCGGCACAGCGAACGCGTAATGCTGCTGATCGAAGATGATATCGAGCAGCAGGACGCTGGAGCGGAAGTCCTGATTGATCATCCAGGCGAGCAGCGGCCGGTCGTAGACGAAGGCATCGAGCTTGCCGTCGCGGATCGCCTGCAATCCCAGTTTGGCGTTCGGGAAGCTTTCGAATCTGATCCGCAGACGATTGAGCGTGTCCTCGGTGGATGAACCGCTGACGGCACCGACCTTAACCTTGGACAGGTCCGTGACGTCCTGGACGTTGCCCTGCAATTGCCGGACGGTCAGCGCCGATGTGATGCTCGCCGTGAACACAGCGACGGCAATAATCGAACCGACCATCCAGAGCATGGCGACGAAGCGTCCGGGCAGCGTGCGCGGACCCTGGTGCCCGATACCGCGCTGCGTCATCGCGACAGTCGTCCACCACACACTCGAACTCAGTCCCTTGGAGACGGTACCGCCGAACTCCTCATTGTGGCGGCGCTCGATAAGCCAGACCAGCAGCCCAACCAGCAGGGCCAGCCCAATCAACGCCAGGACAGCACGGAGAAAGCCGAACGAGGTGAGCGCGCGCACGACCGGCGCCCAGCTCGCCGCACCGTCGGTCGGCACCGCGATGCCGAGACCGGTCCCGTAGAACGCGGACGTGAAGTCGAGCGCCTCCTCGCGAGCCGCGGTGACGGTCAAGGCTGCGACCGCGATGTCGACCTTGCCCGCTGCTGTAGCGTCGAGAAGACCTTGCACCGTGTCCTCCTCATGGAGCCGGTACTTGAGCTTGTGCTTGTCGGCGATCCGCCGCCACAGGTCGATGCTGATGCCGCTCCATTCGCCCTCGGGCGATTTCATCGCGAAAGGCGGCGCTTCCTTGGTGCCGACGACAATCTCACGTTGCCGGATCTGTTCGAGATCCTGCGAGGACTGAGCAAATGCGGGTGCTTCCGCAATCAGGCATGCCACGATCGCGCCGACGAACCAGCCCCACAGGCATTTCTGCTTGTGCCGTTGCATGCTCCTCCGTGACCACAAATCCCTGTGCCGCCCGCAGCCCGGGGGCGAGTTCCATATCATAACCGGCCCGGTCGTGGATCGGTCGGCAGCGGCGCGTCAGGGTTAACGCTACTCGGCCGCCTCACGCACGTAAGTCGCGGCCTTGGTCCGCATCGTGACCAACTCCTCGGCGGCGGTCGGGTGGACCGCCATCACCCGGTCGAAGTCCGCCTTGGTGGCGTTCATCTTGATCGCGATGCCGACGAGCTGAATCATCTCGCCCGCATCCGGACCGACGATGTGACAGCCCAGGACCCGATCGGTCTCGCCGTCCACCACGAGCTTGAAGAAGCAGCGGGTGTCACGCCCGGCAAGCGTCATCTTCATCGCGCGGAAGCTCGACTTGTAGATATCGACGCGCGCGTAATCCTGCCGCGCCTGCGCCTCCGTCAAACCGATCACGCCGACTTCCGGCTCCGAGAATACCGCGGTCGGAATATCGGAATGATCGACCACGATGTCCTTGCCGTCGAACAGGTTGTCGGCGACCGCATGCCCTTCGCGGATCGCAACCGGCGTGAGGTTGACGCGATCGGTCACGTCACCAACCGCGTAGATGTGGGGGACGGAGGTCCGCGAATATTTGTCGACCTTGATGGCGCCCATCGCGTTCAACTGCACGCCCGCGTGTTCGAGGCCAAGACCCGACACGTTGGGACGCCGGCCGGTCGCGAACATCACCTGATCGACCGTGATCGTCTCGTGGTCCGACAGCGACACGCACAGGCCGTGATCGACCTTCTCGACGGCTTCGACGATCTTGCGGGTCACCACCCTGATTCCGCGCTTCTCCATCTCGCCGCGCAGATGCTCGCGCACGTCATCATCGAAGCCGCGCAGGATGTTGTCGCCGCGGTAGACCAGCGTCACCTCGGAGCCGAGCCCGCGGAAAATGCCTGCGAACTCGACCGCGATATAACCACCGCCCTGGATCAGAATGCGTTTGGGAAGCTCTTTCAGATGAAAGGCTTCGTTGGACGAAATCACATGCTCAAGGCCGGCGATGTCGGCGCCATGGGATGGCCAGCCGCCGGTCGCGATCAGGATGTGTTTCGCCCGCACGATCTCCCCGGTCGCGACAAGGCGTACGCGGTGGGCATCTTCCAGAACCGCACGGCTGCGGACGATCTTGACCTTGGAGCGTTCGAGATTGGCGATATAGGCCCGCTCCAGCCGGTCGATCTCGAGGTCCTTGTTCGCAATCAGCGTCTGCCAGTTGAACACCGGATTCTGCACGGTCCACCCGTAACCGGCAGCGTCTTCGAAGTCGTCCGCGAAGCGCGATGCGTAGACGAGGAGCTTCTTCGGCACGCACCCGCGAATGACGCAGGTGCCGCCGACCCGATATTCCTCGGCGACAATGACGCGTGCGCCGTGGTTCGCGGCGATGCGCGCAGCACGCACACCGCCGGAGCCGGCACCGATAACGAAAAAGTCGACGTCGAAATCGCTCATCGCGGTACGGCCAGGCCTAGAGCGAATGCCCCCGCTTCTTCATTTCGGCGCGGAAGCGTTGAAGCACTTCGTCGTTCAGCTTGATCGCCCAGTCCTGTGCAGCCGACATCGAACGATCGACGAAGGTTGGCTCTTCCGACAGGATCTTCTTGCCGAGCGGCGACTTGTAGAAGGCGATGGTGTCCTTCATTTCCTGCTCGGTGAAGCGCACCGCGTAGATCTGGGCGATCTCGGCGCGCAGCGACTCCAGCCGCGGCGCCAGTTCCTTGCGCAGGTTGGTGGCGACCTCGTTGAGGTCCTTGAACAGATTGGGGTTCATCTGCAGCAGGGTCGCCTTGGATTTCTCGATCACGCCGGGGATCACGGCTTCGAAGATCGTCATCGATCCCTTGATGTCGAGAATCTCGTTGGCAAGGGACATAGCGCTCTTCGACGGCTGCTGTGCCAGGGACGGCGTTACCGGCGTTGCCGCCAGCAGCAATGCCGCGAAGCCGGCCGCAGCCAAACGAACCAGCGATTGCACGCTCATTGAGAAAACTCCTGCTTGTCTGACAGAGATCATGTCCACTCTAGCGTTCGATTACACGAATTCCGGCCGAGCCCGCGACAATGGCCTTGCCGGCAAGTCCAAGGAACAAGCCGTGTTCGACGACGCCGGGGATAGCGGCAAGGGCATCGGCGAGATTTTGGGGATCGGCAATCCGACCGATGGCCGCGTCAATGATGCGGTGCCCGCTATCCGTGACGAAAGCGTGGCCGTCCGGCCTCATCCGCAGTTTCAGTCTGACCGGCAGCGACAGCCGTTCCAGCGCGTCCGCGATCGCAAGTTCAGTCGCAGCGAGGCCAAACGTCACGACCTCGATCGGAAGCGCAAACGCGCCCAGCGATTGCACCACCTTCGAGTCATCGGCGATGACGATCATCTCCGCCGACGCCGACGCGACAATCTTCTCCCGCAGCAGCGCACCGCCGCCGCCCTTGATCAATGCGAGGCCCGGTCCGATCTCGTCGGCGCCATCCACCGTCAGATCGAGGCGCGGCGTTTCGTCGAGCGTCGTCAGCGGCACGCCCACACGCCGCGCATCGGCTTCTGTGGCCTCGGACGTCGGGACACCGATGACGTTGAGCCCCCCGCGCACCCGCTCGCCCAGAAGCTCCACGAAATGCCGCGCGGTCGAGCCGGTCCCGAGACCGAGCCGCATGCCCGGGCGCACGAAATCAAGTGCGCGGGCGGCGGCCTCACGTTTCAAGGCATCGGACGTCATGGCTGAGGTGCTGTCCCGTCGAAAAACCGGCGGCCTGTCTACCCCCGTTCGGCTCAGGAACCTAGTCCCCATACGCCAATCCTCCGCAAGACTTGATTTCGGGAGCGCCCCGCCCTAGCCGGAGGCCATGTCCGAACTTTCCCCGCCACCGATCGTGATTTTCGACCTGGATGGAACGCTGATCGATACGGCACCCGACCTCATCCAGACACTGAATGCGATTCTCGAGACTGAAAGCATTCCGGCGCTGGCCTTCGAGACGGCACGGCCGATGATCGGCGGCGGCGTGCGTCCGCTGCTCGAACAGGCGCTGGCCGAACAAGGAAAGCATCCCGGGGAAGCCGCGATGGACCGGCTGTTCGAGAGCTACATCCGGCGCTATCAGGATCACATCGCCGATTACTCCCGCCCCTATCCCGGGCTTGAAGGCGCGCTCGACCGTCTCGACGCCGATGGTTTCACGCTCGCGGTCTGCACAAACAAATACGAGGCGCTGTCGCTCCGCCTGCTCGACGCGCTGGGGCTCACATCGCGATTCGCCGCGATCTGCGGGCAGGATACGTTCCCGATGAAGAAGCCGGACCCGGAGACGCTGCGGCTCACCATCGCGCGCGCCGGCGGCGACATCGCGCGCGCCGTCATGGTCGGCGATTCCGAGACCGACGTGAACGTTGCCCGAGCCGCCGGGATACCCGTTATCGGCGTAGATTTCGGGTACACGCGCACGCCGATGTCGGATCTCCGGCCGGACCGGCTCATCAGTCATTTCGATGCGTTGCCGGCGGCCGTGTCGGAGCTTCTGCGAATTCCAGGCCGTGCCTGACGGGGCGGTATCAATTAACCAAACCCGATCAAATAGCCGCAAATTTGACGCTGTTTGCGGGTTTTTCGTCGGCTCCCGCGGCATGATGCAATGGACGCGGGGAACCCTTTCCGACGGTTGCACGGGGGGCGCCCGGCTCGTATGGTCCCCGGCCACGAGGGTCGTGGCGCTGACGTGGGGCCGCAGCGATGGACGAGACCCATGGTTAAACAGTTTGCAATTGTCGCGTGCGGACTTGCGCTCGCCGCCTGTTCCAGTTCGGGCGAATTGATGCGGACCGCGACGCCGACCGTCCCGCTGCAATTCGAATCCGAGCCACCCGGCGCCGAGGTCAAGACCTCCGGCGGCCAGACCTGCCGCACACCGTGCGCGCTCGCCATCCCTGCCGAGGACTTCCAGGCGACCTTCAGCCTGACCGGTTTTCAGACGCAGACCGTGCCGGTGAAGCTGCTGCCGCCGGAAGACATGCGGGGCAGCGAGGAAATGGGCCTGACCGGCGCTCCGCCGCGGTTCAGTCCGAGCCCGGTAGCCATCGAGATGCAGAAAGCGACGCCGCAGCGTCGCACACCGGCCAAGAAGCCGCGCGTTGCGAAACAGCCCCCAGCGGATGCCGTGGCCGAACAGCCGGCCCAGCGCACGCAGCGCGCAACGTCACAGCAGCCATCGACCAGCGGTTTCAATCCACCGCCGCAGAATAGCAGCGGCGGTTTCGGCCAGCCGCAATCGTCGCCGCCCGCGGGGGCCTGGCCGGCGCCTCAGACACGTTGATCGCACATCGCTTGACACATATCCGACCCAGCACGTAAGTGCGGGGCCTTCGGGCGCGTAGCTCAGCGGGAGAGCACTCCCTTCACACGGGAGGGGTCACAGGTTCAATCCCTGTCGCGCCCACCATTTCCAATCTTTGAACCCGGACGCCGCGACGCCCGACATATCAGCGAGGCTGCTCAATCGAGCAGGCCGTTGAACGAAGGGTGCCTATCGCGTGCCGATTTTCCCCGGAGGCCCTGCCTCAGGTGGGGCGTTACCCTATTTCCAGGTCAGTCATTAAATTTTTACGCGACTCGGAAGCCACCTGCGTCGCTGCGCGTTGTGGCGCGGGACATATGGGGCCGAGATGGACGCGACCTGGACATTGATCGCAGCTGTGGGCGGACTTGACGTCGTCGGAGCCGTCTACTTCGTGCTCAGGGGACGCGCGGAGCGCAAACGGCTGGCGACGGCGCCATAAAGCCGTCCGGTTATCGACGCCGCTGCCCCCGGAAACCTTTCACGGCCTCAAGACATGCCCGATCGCGAAGCCCATCTGCGCACGCTGGCCGAACGGCTCATGTTCTCTGTGGAGCAAACCGGAGATCGCTTCACGTTCACAAGAACGGCCGATGTGTCACGTCCGGTGCGCGAAGCCGGCCTTACCATCGATCAGGCGGAAGAACTGCTGGAAACGTGGAAGCTCAGGGGCCCGCACGGCGGCTAGCTCCGTTCCCGCGTCAACACGTCAAAAGAACGCCCAGAGACGTCGCCGATCGGCGGCGGCAAATGTGGTCAGCTGGACAAGGCAGCGATTGGGCTCCGACTTCCTGCGGCCTCTCCGATCCTGCCGAGGCGCTCCTTCTGATCTCAGTGCCTCCTGCGGCAGCCATTCCTTGCCGACGATCGGCTGCATGAAGTAGCGCGGCACGGGCGGAACCTGAACAGGCGCTTGCATCGCTCGCAACTCCTCTCCGAAATCTTCCACCGTCTGTTGGCGGCGCGTGACGTCAGTTACCGCTCTGCGCTCCGACAAAGCGCAGAGCGGCTCAAAGTTTCAGAAGCAGCTCCTGCAGGCCTCGTACGACGAACCGAGGCATGCAATGCACGCCGCCGTTCCGACGCCGGACACGCAGGCGGTGGCACACGAAGCCACGGCGCCAGCGCACCTGAGCCAATTGCAGCCACTTTGGCCGACCGCTCCTTCAATCGTGCGGCTCAGCCCTCGCTGGACGGGAGCAGACTGGATGGGATTTCGCATGGGTGTTTCTCCCTGCGCTCAGCAGAGCGGATGCTCAAGGACGCATCGACCGAGAACGTAGGCGCAGCAACCCGACTGCTGCACGCCGCCACCATTCGTTTTTGACGCGCCCTGGCAACGGACCGGCGCGGCTTGAACCGGAGACTTCATTTTCAATCCTCCTTCTTCGACGATGGCCTGCACCGCTCTTGCGGCGCCGGCCGGGTGAACACCGAACCTTCGGGATCGGTGTAGCTCTCGACATCTCAGTGCGTGCTAGACGCCGGCCAAAGGTGCGTTCCAGCTGCGCATGCGGCCGACCGTCACCGGCATGACTTCGCTGACATCGACCGTGAACCGGTAGAAGCGCGCCGCACGGCGATCATTCTCGGGATCGAACATGATGAGCTGCACGTCCCAGCAATCGGATTCGGGCCGGCAGATCGGGCTTTTCTTGACTGAGATCTTGTACAGTTCGAGCCTGCGGGCGGCGCCGTCGGCGAATGCCGTCGCTGCCTGATACGCATTCGTTGCGGCGAAGTTCATCGCGCGCTCTTGCGGCGTGAGACCCAGATTGCGCAGTTCGTCATAGACGCGCACAAGGAAGTCGAAGATCGTGGCGTCTTCGATCGCCGCGGCTTCGGCGACGTTCACCGCCTGTCTCGCTGCGGCGGCAAGGTCGGTCGATCGCCATTTCACCAGCCCGCGCAGGTCGGGGTAAATCACCGGCACCGTCATGCCGTTCATCAGCCGGGTCGTGCCGTAAACGACTCCGGGCACGGCCACCCGCTGCATGTCGCCAATCGGATCGAGGCTAGACCTCATCGCTTCGAGCATCGACCTGTAAATCTCGAGCGCGAATGGTCCCGACGGATTGATTGCGTAGATCGGGATCTGATCCTGCAGCAACACGAAGGTGATGCCGGATGCAGACGGAAGGTTCGCTTCGAGGAAATTGATCAGCTGGACCGGATTATTGGCGGCAACCGGATCATTCATGGCCTGAACGATCGCGTCGTAACGCGCCTCGGAGCCGAAATCGAACCAGAGCGCGCCGATCGAATAGACGAGCTGCGGCTCCTGGCGCGCGTTGCATCCGCAGCCTTGCTGCAGGACAAGCGCGGTATCGGCGACCGCTTTCGGCGCGCTCTGCGATACGCGCGCCTGCTGCGTATCGCCTTGCGGCTTGACGGCCTCGTTCTCGTCCTTGTCTTCGCAGGAGCACGCCTGCTGCTCGACAAGCGCAGAATTGAAAGTCCCACTCACCGCTTCAGGTGAGGCAGCCAATGCGTCCATATCAAACACTCCCCTCGTCATCGATGTTGTTCGGCCCGCGTCGGTCAAAGGCGGTGAAAGCGTTGTCGCCCGGCCGCGGGAATGAAGCCGCTCAAGCGCGGCGGCGACGTTGAGCCGCCCTGCGAGGATCCGCGCGCAATCACCGTCACGCGCCGGATCGCACGGATCGGCGCTTTCGATCAGCAGATCGCGGATATCCAGCGGATCGAGGCCTAGGCCTTCGCGCCGCGCGGTCGAAAGCAGACGCGCAGCTACACCACTGACGATCGCCGTTGCGTAGCTGGTGCCGGTCCTTTTCGTACAGACTCCTTTGGGGCCGACGACATCAAGGTCGGCACCCGGAGCAAGCAGCCCGTTCCGGGAATAGCTCTGTCCCCAGTTGCTGCGCTCGAGCGGACGCCCTGCATCGTCCATAGCGCCGACGGCCAGCACGGTCGGTACTGCGGCCGGAACGTGAAGACACGCGCAACCGTCGTTCCCGGCAGCCGCGACCACCAGGATCCGCTTCTCGTGACACAGCGCGAGCGCGTCCTCGAGATGGCGCACCGCTTCCGGCGTCGAGGCTTTCTGCCCTGCGCTCACATTGACGATCACAGCGCCCCGATCCGCAGCGACATACAAGGCGCGCGCAATGTCCATCTGTGACGCGCGTCCGGGTCTGTTGCGGCGCGGATCGGAGAAGAAGATCGGGAGGGAAAGCCCGCTGCATCCCGCGGCAATCCCGAAACGCCGGCCGAGGATCAGGCTGCAGACTTCGGTGCCATGGGCATCGGGTTCCGCGGCGTGCCCGGGCAGCATCGAAGACTCGACGGCCAGCGCGACCCCGTCGAAATCGTCGCACTCCAGATCGGGCACCCCGTCGAGAATTCCAATGAGAACCGCCGCGTCGCCATCTCCTGGCTGACCGAGC
>NZ_DATMRV010000237.1:0-35091 GCF_035565795.1 Pseudorhodoplanes sp. | reverse complement strand
TGGGCGATGCGCCCCATCTCGGTCAGCATGCCGGTCGCTGTAACGACGGCCCGGCCATGGCCGTAGACGGCGATCGTCCCGCTGAAAATCATGTTGCGCCGGTCGCCTATCTCCGCGTCGCCCGCGATCGGCGCGACGTCCTTGGAAACCGGCAGGCTCTCTCCGGTAAGTGCGGCTTCCGCTGTCTGCAGCGCGGCGCATTGAACAAGCCTCGCGTCAGCGGGAATGGTGTCGCCTTCCTCCACCAAAATTATGTCGCCGGGTACCACCTCGGTCGCGAGAATGCTCTGCCTCTTGGCATCGCGAATTACAGTTGCGCGGGCGGCCGACATGTCGCGCAAGGCGGCGGCCGCCCGTTCCGCGCGCGCTTCCTGGATATAACCCATGAACGCATTGAGAATGACGATCGCCATAATCGCGATCGCCTCGTAGGGCAGCGCCGCGGCGCTCTCGTAAAGCCAAAGGCCGGCGGAAATCGCCGCTGCGGCGATCAACAAAATCACCAGGATCGAAGCGAACTGTTCAAGAAACTTTCGCCACGCAGGGCGTGGCGGCTCGGCATCGAGTTCGTTTCTGCCGTAGCGCGCAAGGCGTCCGCTGGCCTCACCCGCGCTCAGACCGTGCTCGGGATCGACCTGAAATGCAGCCAAGGCAGCGTCGGCCGTATCGCGGTACGGTTCAGCGGAAACGGGTTCTGCGGGGGTGTCGTGCATGGTCAGAACGGCGTTATGGCTACGAGCCTTGCCCGGACATGGCTGCCGTAGTTGACCATTATGTCAATCGATAATTTGCGGATCGGGCAGCCGGTAAATTTCGTTGTGACTGATCGATCGGCGCGTGAGACGCGAATTGTCGCAGTTGAGCCGACAGTCTAGCGGCGCGAATGGCGTCCTGAATAGGATTGCGCGATAAATCGCATCTGAACCTGATGCTGAAAGGAATGCTTCAAGATGAATGAGCCGCGCTGGATGAGCGGACCTCCGAAATCCATCCTGCTTGCCACAGATTTGAGTTCCCGCTGTGATCGAGCGCTCGACCGTGCCGTCGCGCTCTCGGAGCAATGGCAGGCCAAACTGGTCATCATGCACGTGCTGGAGGAGGTTGCGACCTGGGGACCGGACGCAGTCCTGCCCTCCTGGAAGCGTCCGCCGGATCCGGTTGGCCTCGCGCATAAGAGGCTGGTCGAGGACATCGGCGAGGCTGCGGACGCGGCAACCCTCGTCATCGAGGAGGGCGACCCGTCAGAGGCGATCCAGCGCACCGCGGAGGCAAGAGGTTGCGATCTCGTCGTGACCGGCGTTGCTCGCGACGAGCCGTTCGGCCGTTTCGTGCTCGGCACGACCGTCGACCGGTTGCTGCGGAATTCGGACCTGCCGGTTCTCATCGTCAAGAACAGAGCGCGGCGCCCCTATCGCAATGTCCTCATCGCAACGGATTTCTCGGAGGCGTCCCGCCATGCGCTGGAAGCCGCCCACCGATATTTCCCCGAACAGCCGCTCACGATCTTCCATGCCTACGATCCGCCCATGAGCGGGCTTGTGCCGGATCAGGCCAGCTATCGCCGGGAGTATCGGAAGGTCGCGGAGCAGGATTACGAGACGTTTCTCAAAGGCACGCCGTCCGGCGAAGCGATCCGCAAACACGCCCGGCCGCTGATCGAGTTCGGCGTTCCCGATCAATTGCTGCGCGACTGCGTGCGCGACCTGAATATCGATCTTGTCGTGCTGGGAACAAAAGGCCTGAACGCCATTTTCGAAGCGTTTCTCGGCAGTGTCTCCAAGCAGATCATGGCAGAGATACCGTGCGACGCGCTGGTGATGAGGGAGCCAGGCTAACAGCCCCCGGGTTCACTGCTCGGGGCGCTCCTGCACGAGGTGAACGATGCCGGCCACCTTTTCGATCGGAACGATGAAGGCGAGTCCGTGGCCGGGCGCGGTCAACTCGGCTGCGCGCACGATCTCGGCTAGGACCATGTCCTTGATGTTGTCGGGGACCACCGTGAGCACGATCTCCTTTTCCGGCTCGATCTGAATGCCGAAAACCTTCTGCTGTTCGTTGCGGCCGATTCCGCGGCCGAACAGCACCGTGCCGCCGTGGGCGCCGGACTTCATCGTGGCCTCGAGGACTGTATCCCCCCAACCCTTCCGCACGATACTGACGATCAGGCAGGGACTATGCATCTCGCTCACTCCCCCGTTCACGGGTTTTCAATCGGACGAAAAAGCCCAGCACCAGGACAGACATGATCGGCGCAAGTGCGATCAGCGCCACGAGACCGAAGCCATCAACGATCGGATTCTGGCTTCCTGTCGATGCGGCCGCGCCGAGCGCAAGAGCCAGCAGAAAGCTGTTCGCCAATGGACCGGTAGCGACGCCGCCGGCATCCACGGCAATCGCAACGAAGTCCCGTTCACTTACCCACATCAGTGCGATAATGCAGAGATAGCCTGGCACGAGCAGGTACAGGAGCGGAATTCCGAAAGCGATCCTCAGCATTCCGAGCCCGACCCAGATTGCTACTCCAATGCATGTGGCCTGCAGGACCATCGGGCCGCGAATGGAACCGTTCGAGGCGCCCTCCACCTGCTCGGCCAAAATGCGCACGGCCGGCTCTCCGAATGTTGTTAGAAATCCGAGCAGCACCCCGACCAAAATGAACAGCCATTTGTTTTCCAGTGCGCCGAGACCCTCGCCGATCGCGCGTCCGAAGGGCAGGAAGCCGATGCCAATTCCGAGGAGAAACAGATAGAGGCCAACCGCCGCTATCGCCGTGCCCTTGAGCATGTCGGCAACCTGCCGGCGCGGCAGTCTGAGCAGGAAGACCTGAAAGAGCAGGAAAAGCATCGCCAGCGGTACGATTGCGATCGTCACGCTCCAGAATGTCGCTGCAATCTCCTCGATCAGCGCCGCAATCATGACAGCAGCATCCCCATCAGAAGGATCGCGATGATCGGTCCAATTGACGCAAAGCCCAGAAGCCCGAAACCATCGGATATGGCAGAGCGACCCGCGAGCACGGAGCTCAGGCCGATCGCTAATGCGATGATCACTGGCGCCGACAGAACCCCGGTGGTCACGCTACCGGCGTCGAATGAAAGCGCGATGTATTCCGGCGGCGCGAACATCGCGAGCAGGAGCATGATCGCATAGGCCGCGGTCAACATGTACTTGATCGGCCAGCCGAGCAGGATGCGCATCATCGCGAGTGCGATCAGCGTCGCAAGCCCGGTCGCGATTAGATAAAGAACCAACTGCCCGGACATGGCGCCTTTCGAGGCGGCATCGACTTGTCCGGCCAGCACAAGAACGTCGGGCTCAGCCACCGTAGTCGCAAAGCCGAGCGCGAACGCGACCCCGATGATGAGAGCAACCGATCTCTTTTTCGGCAGTTCGGCTCCGATGAACCGCCCCATCGGCAATATGCCGAGATCGACACCTGTGAAAATCAGCAGCATGCCAGCGATGGCAAGGACCGAGCCCAGGAGAAACTGCAGGAACAGTTCAATCGGCGCATGGATGATTGTGACCTGAAGCACGCAGACGACGCCAACGAGTGGCGCAACCGCCTTCAATACCTCAAGCAGCTTGTCGTTGAGCAATGGCCCCATGAGGCCATGTGTTTACACCGGAGAGCTGAAAATCAAAATGGCTGCCTGCCTTTGCAGTCGACCTGTAAGAGCTGGCACCGTCCATCTCAAAGAAGATTCGAGCACTACGCTACTCGCAGTCGTGCGAGGCACCTCGAAGATTAAGTCTTTGCTAAAGCTCGCCCAATGGCTTCAATGGCTTCAATTCCTGAAGACGGCGGGATGTCAAATAACGTTAGTCTAATGCTAGCCTTAATGAAGGACATGTTGTTTCCGCTTTCTCCCAGCGCGGCCTGACAATTTCACCCCGGCGCGCGGCGATTCCAAGTTCCAGACTGTCGGCAATTCGGCGGGCACGGTCGGTGAAGGCATCCGCTGCCTGTCTTGGGCAAACAGACAAGGCCGTCGCTTCGAATATTGCCAGCCCGCGCTCGAAATGCTCGCTTCTGACGGGTAGCGAGAGATGGACCTGCATGGGTTGACCGTGATAGCGGCCCGTCATCAGCACGACCGACGACCAGAACGCACAAAGTTTCTCCAGATGATGGTCCCAGTCGTCAACCTTCGCCTCGAAGATCGGGCCGATAAGCGGATCGCTCCGGACCTGAGCATAAAACGTAGTGACGAGCGCGCTGATCATCGCCTCGTCGATCCCGGTCCGGCCCCTGATCTCCGCCGTTATTCTGGCGCGCCGCGTGGCAGCATCTTTCCATCGGATCGTCCTAAAGATATATTTTATATATTGCTTTTGTGAGCCGACGCCACTATTGTCAAGCTGCGAGGAGACATCTCATGGGACATGCAACTTCCGTTGTGAACGCCTTCACCGCCGTACTTCTACTGCCGGGCGATCTCGCCTGTGACGCGATTGGCGTCGGCAAGGCGGACAATCGCGATCTGGTTCGAATGTTGATCAACTCGTTTGCCTGGGCCTTCATTGGGGCGGCGGCGGTGGCCTTCTTCATTTAGTGCTTCGGCAACCGGTGGAGTTTCCCCCCAGTCGATCGAGCGATAGACGACCATGCGCCTGACAACCCTGTCGGATTATGCTCTCCGCGTTTTGATGTATTCCGCGGCGTCTGGCGACAAACTTATCACCATTGAAGAAACTGCCCGCACCTATGGGATATCGCGCGCTCACTTGATGAAAGTCGTCAACATCCTCGTGCGGCGCGGCTTCCTGAAAGGTGTCCGGGGCCGCTCTGGCGGGTTTATGTTGGCCAAGCTTCCAGAAGCGATCCGCGTCGGGGATGTGGTCCGCGCGACCGAAGCCGATTTTGCGCTCGTCGAATGCTTTGCCACCGGGAGTCAGTGCATCGTCACAGGCTGCTGCAAATTGCCCTCGATGCTTAATGAAGCTCTCAACGCCTTTATCGTAACGCTCGATAAGTACACGATCGCTGATCTGATGCTGAAACCGTCGGATTTTTCCGCACCGACGAGAGCCCGATCGTCACGGACTCGCGGCCCCACCATCAAAATTGACGCAAGAGCGTGAGAGCTACGTGTTTACGGAGGGCTTTTCAATGATTGCCAGTCGCAGCGCCATTGGCAGACGCGAAACACCGATCGAACGCGATGGAAACGGCTTCACTCTTGACGCTGCGCTGATCGGCGAACTTATCGATGTGCCGCCAGCGGACGTTCCCGCCCTGATGCGCAGCAAAAGCATCACCTGCATGTGCGAAAGCGGGATAGACTCAGATCGCGGGACGTTTCGAATCAATCTATTTTATCATGGACGGCATGTGAGACTTCGGATTGGCTCCGAGGACGAAATCCTGCAACGCTCGACCATCGACTTCGGCGAACGGCCGCAGCGCCGCCGCCGAAGTCTGTGACGAGCGATCCACTCGGGGCTGCACGCCTCCTGCCTCATAACGGCGGCGACACTCATCAACGTGCTCTAGGTATGGAACCAATTTTATGATCGCACAGCTGACGACCAGTGAGCGCCAATTCGCGATGGTGACGCTGATCCTGTTGGCCGTCGCCGGCCTCGTGCTGGCCATTGCAGGACGCGACGATCTCCTCGGCGGGCAAGGGCTGTTGATTTTTCTCGCGGCGCTTGGCGGCATTTTCGCGATCATCTCCAAATATTACTCGCCGGAGCCGTCCGAAGGACGGTTTGCATATTATTACGATGACCCCACCAAAGCGGGCATCGTCATCGCAATGGTATGGGCCGTTATCGGAATGTTTGTCGGCGATTGGGTCGCCTGGCAATTGGTCTATCCGGATCTCGCCTTCGACGCGGCATGGTCCAGTTTCGGACGGCTCCGGCCCGTCCACACGACTTCCGTTATTTTCGGCTTCGGCGGCAACGCGCTGATCGCGACATCGCTTTACGTACTGCAACGCACGTCGCGGGCGCGTTTGCCGGATCAAATCAGCCCGTGGTTCGTTTTGTTCGGCTACAACCTCTTCTGCCTGCTCGCTGTCACAGGCTATCTAATGGGGATTACCCAGTCGAAAGAATACGCCGAACCGGAATGGTACGCGGATATCTGGCTGGTGATCGTGTGGGTTGTCTATTTCGCAATCTATATGCGCACGCTCGCGCGACGCAAAGAACCGCATATCTACGTCGCCAACTGGTATTACATGGCTTTCATTCTGGTTGTGGCGATTCTGCACATCGTCAACAATCTCGCCGTACCGGTGTCTTTCGGCCACGCCAAAAGCTACTCGTCATTCTCCGGTGTTCAGGACGCCATGACGCAATGGTGGTACGGCCATAACGCCGTTGCGTTTTTCCTGACCGCCGGCTTCCTCGGGATGATGTATTATTATTTGCCGAAACGAGCCAATCGACCGATTTTTTCCTATCGCCTCTCGATTATCAGCTTCTGGGGCATCACATTCTTCTACATGTGGGCGGGCTCGCACCACCTCCACTATACGGCTCTTCCCCATTGGGTGCAGACACTCGGCATGACCTTTTCTGTGATGCTGCTGGTGCCATCATGGGCGTCCGCAGCGAACGCGCTGCTGACGCTTAACGGCGCATGGGACAAGGTCCGTGACGACGCGACCTTGCGCTTCATGATGGTGGCGGCTGTTTTCTATGGATTGTCTACCTTCGAAGGGTCGTTCATGGCGATCCGGACAGTCAACGCGCTCTCGCATTATACCGACTGGACGGTCGGTCATGTTCATGCCGGCGCGCTTGGCTGGGTCGCGATGATCACATTCGGCGCGATCTATGCTTCGGTGCCCTGGCTCTGGAAGCGCGAAGGGATGTATTCGGCGCGGCTGGTCGAAGTGCATTTCTGGTTAGCGGTCGCCGGCACTATCGTTTACGTCTTCGCGATGTGGAATTCCGGCATCATTCAGGGGCTGATGTGGCGGACCTACAACGAGAGTGGCACACTCGCCTATTCGTTCATTGAATCCGTTGTCGCCATGCGACCTTATTATATCGCACGGGCGATCGGCGGCCTGCTGTTCCTGATCGGCGCGATTGTGGGCTGTTACAATATCTGGATGACGATTCGTACCGCGCCGCAGGTCACACGCGAGCCAGTCTCCAGCACGCCCGATTCCGTTCTGGTCGGCACACCCGCACTTCAGCCTGGGGAGTGACGCTCATGTTTGGCTTTCATTATCGCCTGGAGCGAAAGGCGATCGGATTTGTCCTGGCGATCATCGGCGTAGCCAGTATTGGCGGCATCGTCGAGATCGCGCCGCTCTTCACGATCCACCAGACGGTCGAAGCGGCGCCCGGCATGCGGGTCTACACGCCGTTAGAACTCGCCGGCCGTAACATTTACATTCGCGAGGGCTGCTATGCCTGTCATTCGCAAATGATAAGAACGCTGCGGGACGAGGTCGAGCGCTATGGTCCGTATTCTCTGGCTGTCGAATCGAAACACGATCACCCGATGTTGTGGGGCTCCAAGCGTACTGGGCCGGACCTGGCGCGCGTGGGTGGCAAATATTCCGACGCGTGGCACGTCGCACACCTGAACAACCCTCGCGCCGTCATGCCTGAATCGATCATGCCCGCCTATGCCTGGTTGTCGCGGACCGCGTTGCGAATCGACGATCTCGGCGGACACCTCCGGGCGCTGCGGGCGGTGGGCGTCCCCTATACCGATGAAATGATCGCCAATGCGCCTGCAGATGCCTATGGGCAGACCGCCCCCGACTCGCCGCAGGCGGAAGGCGTAACCAAGCGTTACGGCGAAGCGACAAATGTGCGGGTCTTCGACGGCACGCCGGGCGATCCTACCGAAATGGACGCGCTTGTCGCCTATCTGCAGATCCTTGGACGGTTGACCGATGCGGCGCACAAGCCGGTTGCTTCGGCCGGGAGATGACGATGGAATTCGCCCACAATACACTCGTATGGTTTTCGAAATCGTTCGGCCTTTTCTACCTCATCGCACTGTCTATCGTGGTGGTGGCGTATACGTATTGGCCCTCGAAAAAGAAGCGGTTTGATCAGGCCGCGACGTCGATCATCGATGACGAGGATCGGCCATGGCGGTGACAGAACGCGATCCCCATACGGGTTATCTGACCACGGGTCATGAGTGGAACGGCATCAAGGAACTCAACACGCCCGTTCCCCGCCCGGTTTACTTTTTTCTCATCGCCACAGCTCTGTTTTCGCTCGGCTACTGGATCCTGTTCCCGGCCTTCCCGTTGGGCTGGACCTATACCAAGGGCCTGCTCGGAATCGATCAGCGCGCAACCGTGAACGAAGCCTTGCAGCGCGCGTCGCTCGATCGTCAAAGCTGGACCAAGAAGATCGAGACCGAGAGCTATCAAGCCATCCAGGCCGACCCCGCACTGATGACGATCGTGCGCCAGACCGGCCGGACCTTGTTCGGCGACAATTGCGCCGCCTGTCACGGTCTCCAAGCGAAGGGAAGCAAGGGGTTTCCGGACTTAACCACCGAATCCTGGTTGTGGGGCGGCGACCCGGAGACGATTGCCGAGACGATCCGGGTTGGCATCAACTCCACTCACCCGAACAGCCGCATCGCACAGATGCTCGCATTCGGGCGCGACAGCATTCTGCCGCGCGCCGATGTCGAAAACGTCGTAAGTTTTGTACAATCTCTGTCGGACTCCGCAGCAGCAAAACAAACACCGCCGGAGCGGCTCGATGCGGGCAAGACGATCTTCGCGGCAAATTGCGCCTCGTGCCACGGCGAGGACGGCAAGGGAAAGTCCGATCTCGGCGCCCCTGACCTGACTGATCGAACGTGGATCTATGGCGGCGACCCGCAATCGATCTTTACAACCGTCTGGCATGGCCGGCAGGGGCAAATGCCGGCATGGGAGAATCGCCTCGGATCGCTCGAACGCAAGATTCTCGCGCTGTATCTCGTCGATTTGAGGTCGCGCAAGCCATGACTGACACACCGGCCCGGCAGGCTCGAATTCAGCGCAAGGCGGCGGTCTGGATCGCCATCGGCCTTGGTCTGCTGTTTCTTGTCGCCGCCAACGGCCATCTGGTTTACGTCGCGGTTATGTCGCAACCGGCCTGCGTCGATCATGTCAGGCAAGGCGATCCGGACAGCGCACAAAACCGCTTCCGTGCCGCGAAGTCTGCATGTTCGCCGCGGTGAAGGTAGAAACGGAAAGAGACGGAGCATGACCACCATCCCAGCCGTGCTGCCCCCGACGCCGCGGAAGGAAACCTGGAACCGGCAACTGGCGCCATTGACTGCCTTTACATGGCTGGCGGCTGGATGGCGCGATCTGAAAGTGCAGCCGCTGAGCAGCCTGGTTTACGGCGCTCTGGTCTTTCTGGTCTCGATTGCAATCGTGGTCGGCCTCTTTGCATTCGGATGGGATTATATCCTCTTTCCGGCATTCGCGGGCTTTATGGTGGTCGGACCGCTGCTTGCCATCGGCCTCTATGAAAAGAGCCGTCGCATCGCGTCAAAAGAACCCGTCAGCCTCCGGCGGATGATCCTCGTCAAACCCAGGTCCGGTGGACAGGTTCTGTTCACGGGCATCCTGCTTTGCCTTCTGATGCTGTTGTGGATGCGCGCCGCTGTCATCGTTTATGCCCTGTTCTTCGGACTGCGACCTTTTCCCGGCCTCGATCACATTGTGCCGATGTTGTTCACAACACCAACCGGCTGGATGATGCTGATGGTCGGCAGCATCGTAGGCGGGCTGTTCGCGGCATTTTCATTCGCCATCAGCGCGCTGTCGATACCCATGCTGCTCAACGAGCGAGTGGATGCGCTGACTGCGATGGGAACCAGCACCGCCCTCGTCTGGAACAATCTGCCGGTGATGCTCACCTGGGGCATGATCGTGCTGGGTCTTTTTCTCGTCAGTCTCGCCACGGGTCTCATTGGCTTGATCATCGTCTTCCCGGTGCTAGGCCATGGCACCTGGCACGCCTATCGAGCGATCCGCTGATGGATTTCTTCTATCTCATTCCTATCGCTCTTGGGCTCGGCCTTATCGGGCTCGCGGCATTCATGTGGTCGCTCAAGAACGGGCAATATGACGACCTTGATGGTGCGGCGCAGAGGATCTTCTTGGATGATGACGACCAGCCGAGTCGACCGGACAATCGGCCGCGAAAGTCTGAAAGTGAGCTAGTCAGCTAAACCATGTTTGCGCTGCGTCCCGCGCTTTCCAGTTTACATGGAGCAAACATGATGACCTGGCGTCACATGAGCCAACTCTTTTCAGCTCTGGCCGTTATCCTGTTGGTGGATGCTACAAGCATTAGTCATGCATTGGATGTTGTCATTAAAGTTATCGTAACGCGAGAGGGCATGCCTTGGGTTCTCGGGACGACCAATCTACCCGATAATTCCATATTGCTTGTTTCCGTTAGCCGCAGTGAGGCGAACTACTTGTCAAAACACACTGCAGTGGTGTCAAATCGTCGGTTTACTGCAGGACCGTTTTCTCGGAACGGCGGCGCGCTCACACCTGGAGATTACGAAATTGAAGTAGTGTTTGGGATCGCCGCAACTCAACCGAAATCTGTCCAAGAGGTCGTTGGTCAAAACAACGAGAAGCTTACCGGCAGCTTGGTCACGGAAAGCGCTATCGGCATTACGGCGCGCCAACTTTTTAAGATAAATCTTGGCGGCCCAGCCTCTCCGGAGCTTGACCGTAAGGCTAGAGAGGAGAATGCGGTCGGGCGCAAATAGTGCGCGTCCGAAGCGTTCCATCCTTGGGTTGACATCCTACGTCTTTAGCAAGACTCAGCTGTTCGTGTTCAAGGCGTTCTTTAATCGCTCGAATAGCCTTCTTACATCACGTCGGATTTGACCCCCGGAGATTCCGGACATGCGCACGACGCCCTGGCTTCGCTGGCGGTGCAGCCGATACGCGGCCCTTGCCAGTCGGTTTTTTGCAGGGTTTCTGCCGGAGGTGCACCCCGCCTATCGCGTGAACTCCTTAGCCGAGGTCACGAGGCCGAGCATTGCTCGGCCCCTTGCCTTGCGGCCTCGCGGACCCGGGGCCTGACCTCGTCCGGGTCGGGGCATGTCCGAGAGCCTCACCGCTCGATCTCTGGCTGCTGACCGACTAGTACTTGCGCGGGACCGCGCGCATCCGCGCCCTTCTCGATTTCCTGACCGAGCCCCTGGCGAAGGAAGCTCTCCTGCTGGAGAGTGTGACGTAAGATAAAACTTGTCGTTTGGGGCGCCAGATTCTTGAAGGAATGCGGCGTCTTGTTCAGCATGCGGATCGATGATGTGAGAAAATTGTTCACTACAGATCGTACGATGATCCTGACCGTCTTGACCGTCACCGGGATGCTCATGGCCATCGTCGGTCTATGGCCCCTTCAGGGCGTTGCCGCCGAACTCTCCTCTCTCGTCGGTCTCTTGCTGGTCTATCTCGCCGGCGGTCTGCCTGCGGCATGGCGGGCCGCCGTCACATTGTGGGAAGAACGGGTGCTCGACATTGACCTGCTGATGGTCGTAGCAGCCGTTGCGGCTGCGGCGGTAGGAGCACCTTTCGAAGGTGCGGTCCTGCTCACGCTCTTCAGCGTGTCGACCACTCTGGAGGAGCGCGCGCTCGGGCGCGCCCGCCGCGCCATCGAGGCCTTGATGGCGCTGCGTCCGGAGACGGCATTGCGCAAGGCTCCCGACGGCACGGTCACGGAAATTCCTATCGCAGACCTTGAGGTGAGTGACATCGTCGTGCTGCGGCCGGGAGCGCGAGTGCCGGCGGATAGCGTAATCGTCAGCGGCCGCGGCTCGCTGGACGAGGCGAACATCACGGGCGAGTCGATGCCCGTCACGAAGCAGCCGGGCGCCCAGATCTTCGAGGCAACGGTCAACATCGACGGGGTGCTCGAGGCGGCCGTGACGAAGACGGTCGAGGAAAGCACCGTCGCCCGCATGATCGCGCTTGTGACGCAGGCGCAGGCGGCCAAGGCGCCATCCGAGCGGTTCAGCGCATGGTTCGGGCAACGTTACACGGTTGCGGTGATGGTCGGGGCCATCCTGGCCTTCATGACGTTCTACTGGCTAGGGCGCGACTGGGAGGAAGCGCTCTACCGAGCGGCGACCTTGCTGGTGGCCGCCAGCCCGTGCGCGATTGTCATCTCCGTGCCCGCCGCCATCCTGTCCGCGCTGTCGGCTGCCGCGCGCGCAGGCGTGCTGTTCAAGGGTGGGGCCGCGCTGGAAATCCTCGCGGCGGTCGACACGTTCGCCTTCGACAAGACTGGAACACTGACCACCGGCAAGGCGTCCGTAACCAATGTCGTTGCGCTTGACGGTGACGAGCCAAGATTCCTGTCGCTCCTCGCAGGGCTTGAGGCCCAGTCGGAACATCCAAGTGCCGCTGCCATCCGCCAGGAGGCGGCCAGTCGCGGCCTCACGCCCATCTCGGTGCGAGAGGTCACCAACCGGCCGAGCGCGGGCATCGTCGGCGATGACGGAGACGGTGGTCAGTTGTGGGCGGGCAACCCGCGCCTCGCCGCTCAGATGGGCGCATCCATCGATCACCCGGCGCTGCGGGCATTGGCGGCGGACACTCAGACGGTGATCTATGGGGGACGGGGAACTCGTGTGCTGGGGGCGGTCACCATTGCTGACCAGGCACGCCCCACCTCCGCGCCGGCGCTTGCCGCGCTACGCAAGGTTGGCATCGACAGGATCGTCATGATGACGGGCGATCGTCGGCCCGTCGCATTGCGCATAGGTGAAGAACTCGGGTTGACGCCTGAGCAGATCCATGCCGACATGCTGCCGGAAGACAAGGTCCGCATGGTCGGCGACCTTACAGCCGAGGGCAAGGTGGCGTTCGTCGGGGACGGCGTCAACGACGCGGCCGCGCTCGCGCGCGCCGACGTAGGGATCGCCATGGGTGCCGCCGGCTCGGACGTCGCGCTTCAGGCCGCCGACGTCGCACTTCTGTCGGATGACATGGGACGACTTGCAGAGGCACATCAACTGGCCCACCGGACTGCAACGATTATCAGGCAGAATCTTGTGTTTGCCATGAGCGCCATGGCGGTGCTGGTCACTGGCGGGTTGTTTTTCGAACTGCCTCTCCCGCTTGCGGTCATTGGTCACGAGGGTGGGACGGTTCTTGTGGTGCTGAACGGGTTGCGATTACTGAACGCCCCCATCGGGCTCCGCAGGTCGAGATCGGCGAGGAAGTTAGGGACATCTGTTGTCGCAAGCGTAAGGCCGGCCGCTCCAGGACAGACTTACCGGAGGAAAGTACCCCGACACGCGGGCTGACGTTCCGAAGGCACCATAATGATGAGTCCTACCGTTGCGGTTTAAACTGTAGCTCCATGAAGCTCACCCCGGAGTCTGTGCGAATTGTTTTTATACGATGCTATCTGCGCTTCCTTGTGCTATTGCAGGCGCCGATTGTCCCGGCCAATGCGAACAAGTGAACGTTAGATGATGCACTATCTCGCACTTGCTTTTGGTTTGTTCTTCTTCGGTGGCATCATGGGTGCAGAACTGCGCGCCCAAGATGATCTTCTGGTCTCAGGCGAGGATCTCGCACAAGCCCTCTGCGGTTCCTGTCATGCCATTGGCGCAACACAGCGAAGCCCTCACCCAGTTGCGCCAGCTTTCCGCGACCTACAATATCGGATGGACTTCGCGCGACTAGAGGAGCAGCTTCGCCAAGGGCTCGTTGCCAGCCATCCGGAGATGCCGGTATTCGTCCTCCGGGATCATGAAGCCGTCGCACTTGTGCGTTATCTTCGATCTCTCCAAAACTAATAATTCGCGCCTTCGTGAGTCTTGACGGCTGCTATCCGCCGGACATCTGATCGAGCCGCCTACGCATGTGACCGGCGAGTCCGAAAGCCCGATAAGTTCCGCCGCACGCTTTGTCTATTGGCTTGGCGACAACCGGCCCAACACATCGGCGACACAAGGCCGGATACATGCCCGCAAATCGATCAGTTTGGAACAAACGCTCAAAACTCTCTGGCACAACGGCGGCCATCATGCTGGCTGGCTTCCTAAGGGCACCATAAACTAGGCCCATTACAATGCTATACGTCTGAACCATCGCGAAAGAAAAGAGAGCTGGAGCGATCCCCTCGCCCATGTTCAGAGCGAATATCCCCAAGCCTAAAACGGGAAAGAAGATCAATCCCATGATGGCCCACCCGACAAAGCCATAAACGAAACCCTTCACTGCGCCGTTGTTGCCGGGCAGCCACCGGTAGACGATCCTGAACGTCAGGCTTATGACAAGAAAACCGTTCAGGAAGGAAATCATCCAAGGCACAACCGGAGTGTTGGCTTGGATCACAAACCCTGTGAGCATGCGTTGCAGGCTGGCATACGGGTCAAAATGGGGGAGGATTCCCGATTGTGCCTTGAAAAGCATGAGAAGCCAATGAGCGATCATTCCAATCAGGCCAGCGACCAGCGCTTTCCAAATTGCGCTTCTGCTCAGAAACATGAACCGGCGCATGAAACGGTTGCCAAAATAATGCTACAGTTGAGTTGGGAAACAGAAGGCGCGGCGCGTCCTAACTCTTGCGCTTCCGGTTCTTAAACTTGACCGGAATGGTTAGATAGTGAACTCCATTCGCCTTCGCTGGCGGGAACTTTCCGGCGCGGATGTTGACTTGGATTGAGGGCAGCAGCAGACGCGGAGCCGAAAGTTTGGCATCGCGCGCGGTGCGCATAGCAACGAACTCATCTTCGGTAATGCCCTCCTTGACGTGCACGTTGTTTGCGCGCTGGTCGGCGACCGTAGTTTCCCAAGCATATTTGTCGCGACCAGGCGCCTTGTAGTCATGGCACATGAACAGCCGCGTCTGCGGCGGCAATCCCATTAATCGCTTGATTGACCGATAGAGCTGGCGCGAATTTCCACCGGGAAAGTCGGCCCGCGCGGTCCCATAATCGGGCATGAACAGCGTGTCTCCCACAAACGCTGCATCCTCTATCTTGTACGTAATGTCAGCTGGAGTGTGTCCGGGCGTATAAATAACCTCGGCAACGAGCTCGCCGATGTTAAAGCGCTCGCTATCACTGAACAGGTGGTCGAAGTCGCTGCCGTCGGTCTTCAGATCCGTTGCATTGAAGACTGGCCGAAAAATGCGCTGGACCTCCTTGATGTGCTCCCCGATGCCTATCTTCGCGCCCGTCTTCGCCTTCAGATAGGGTGAACCTGACAGGTGGTCGGCATGCGCGTGGGTTTCCAGCGTCCACACTATCGTGTACCCGGCATCGTTAGCCGCGCGCAGAATCATCTCAACCGAGCGCGTATCCACCTCGCCAGAATTGTGGTCGTAATCAAGCACCGGATCGATGACCGCAGCTCTTTTCGTTGCGGGATCGGCGACCAGATAGCTGACCGTGTTCGTCGGTTCGTCGAAAAGCGCCCGAATAATAGGCTGACGTGGCATAGTTGAACCTCCGTTCGAAAGCGTCCTACGGGTCTCCTTGACAGATATATTAGTGTTTACTAAATAAGCAATGTCTAATGCATTTGAGGAAGCCAGGTGGCCCGCGAAGCTTTCGATCCAGAGACGCTTGAGAAAAAGGCGACTGAGGTGGCTGATATCCTCCGTGCGCTCGCCAACGAACGCCGGCTGATGATCCTGTGCAAGCTGGTGGAATGGGGCGAGGGCAACGTCACTGCACTCGCCGAGGCTGTCGGCCTGTCACAATCGGCTTTGTCCCAGCACCTTGCGAAGATGCGGGAGGAAGGTCTCGTGGCATTCCGGCGTGAAAGTCAGACGCTCTGGTACCGCATCGCTGATCCACGCATCGAGCAGCTGTTTGCCAGTCTTCACGATCTGTTTTGCAAGCCGCGCAAAGGGCGGTGAAGAGGAGTTCAGCAATGCCGATTTCTACCATCAAACCATCTGCGGCCAGACGTCTTCTGGACGATGGCGCTCTGCTAATCGATGTCCGCGAGGCGGATGAGTACGCCCGCGAAAAAATCCCGAGCGCGCACCACATGCCGCTTTCCAAGCTGGATGAGATGAACGGGACCGTTCATCAGGGTAAGACGGTCATCTTCTATTGTAGGAGCGGCGCTCGTACTCACGCAAATGCACCTCGTCTTGCCGGGACGCTCATCGAACCCCGTGAAGCTTTCATACTTGAGGGCGGGCTCAACGCTTGGCGTAGGTCCGGCTTCCCGGTCGTTACTGATCGTCTGCAGCCGATCGAATTGCAGCGGCAAGTCCAAATAGGCGCCGGCAGCCTCGCATTCGTAGGCACCATGCTCGGTCTCCTGGTGTCCCCATGGTTTTTCATCGTCCCGGCGTTCGTTGGGGCCGGCCTCGTCACCGCTGGCGCGACCGGATTCTGCGGAATGGCGCACCTCCTGATGCGAGCGCCATGGAACCAAGCAGACAATAATTCGCCTGTGCGGCCATGAACGCGCAGCTCCTTCTATGCTGCTGAGCCTGACGGAGGTCGCCCTCAGCCTGGCGTCTGGCTCGCTGGTCGGATTTTCGCTCGGCCTCGTCGGGGGCGGCGGATCGATCCTCGCAGTGCCGCTTCTTGTGTATCTGGTCGGCGTTTCCAGTCCGCATATAGCGATTGGGACCAGCGCTCTCGCCGTTGCGGCAAATGCCGCAGCCAGCCTCGCCAATCACGCGCGCGAGGGAAATGTGAAATGGCGCTGCGCCCTTGTCCTCTCAGCAGCCGGCGTCGTCGGCGCTTTTCTTGGCTCTAGCGTCGGCAAGGCAATCGACGGCCAAAAGCTGCTCGCTTTCTTCGCAGTGATCATGATGGTCGTTGGCGTTCTCATGCTTCGTGGCCGAAAAGCGGTCGGAGACCCCTTGGTCAGCCTCTCGCGAGAGAACCTCCCAAAGCTCGTTGGTTTTGGCCTCGTGGCTGGCGCGTTGTCTGGCTTCTTCGGCATTGGTGGCGGCTTTCTGATCGTACCGGCGCTGATCATGGCCACTGGCATGCCAATCCTCAACGCAGTCGCATCCTCGCTCGTAGCCGTCACAGCGTTCGGCCTGACCACCGCCGCCAACTATGCTTATTCCGGTCTCGTGGATTGGACTGTTGCTGCGCTTTTCATCGCTGGCGGAGTTGTGGGAGGCCTGCTCGGCGCATGGTCGGCGAAGATGCTCGCCGGCAGCAAGGGCACTTTGAATACGGTTTTCGCCGCGCTGATCTTCGCGGTTTCGGTCTACATGCTGGTTCGCAGTTTAGGACTGGCTTAACCGGCGAAGTCGTGACCAAAATACTCCACGTGGTCTGGCACTTCTACAGGGTCAATCGCATCTCGCGCGAACAACGCGCTCAAGTGTCTGCGGCCGGCACAGACGAGGCTATTTGATAAACAGCACGATCCGCAACGCGGCATCGTCAGCAACAAGGTTGATCAAGCACGCGCCCGTCTTGGGGCGTAACAATACATCAAGGTTAGTTCGACCCGCTCAATACTTTATAATTGGTTCGGCAGTTTAACAGTGACGTTTTTGCAGATTGGGACGTTGCGATGAAAATCGAACGTAGATCGACCCAGCCGAAGGTAGCGCTACGGCGCTCGCTCACTATCGGGCCGCTTCTCTTTTATGGGCTCGCTATCATCGTAGGGGCGGGAATCTACGTAGCAATCGCTTCGGTGATTGGCCGGGCCGGTGCGGCGGCACCACTGTCGTTCCTACTCGCGGGTACCGCAGCGGCCATGACGGGCCTGTGCTACGCGGAGTTGGCCAGCCGGTTTCCAGAAGCTTCCGGCGCCGTCGCCTACGTAACTCAGGGGTTCGGCTCTGACCGCGCGGCACAGGTGACCGGCATTGCCTTGACACTTGCTGTTGCGATCGCCGCAGCTTCGATCGCAAGCGGGGCAGTCCACTATCTCTCTCTGCTCATTGGACTATCCCCATGGGCAATGATCACGCTGCTGGTCGTGACGTTCACGCTGCTCGCAATGGCAGGGGTACGGGAGAGCGTCGGGTTCGCGGCGATCATCGGGACGATCGAGATCCTGGGCCTCCTCGTCGCGGCTGCGGTGGGCTTCCTCACCGCACCTGACTTTAACATTGAGGGCATGTGGCCGACGACTTTCATTGCATGGCAGAACGTTGTGGCTGGTGCCTTCATTGCGTTCTTCGCCTTCATTGGCTTTGAAAGCCTGGCCAATATGGCTGAAGAGGCAAAGGACCCGCGCCGCACGTTGCCCTACAGCATAGTGGCGGCGGTCCTGGTCAGCACGTTGCTGTACGTCGTGGTGGCAGGATCTCTGGTATTCGCTCGCACTGGCGGCCAAAGCCCGCTGATTGACCTTTTTCAGGACCGGTACGCGACGCTGTTCGCCGCCGTGGGCGCCTTGGCGATCGCCAATGGCGTTCTGGTAGAGATCATGATGCTGGCACGGCTGTTCTACGGCATGGCCCGCCGGCGGCAGCTTCCCGCCATACTCGGCCGCGTCCATTCACGCACCCGCACGCCGATCGAGGCCACCGCCCTCGCCGGCGCAATCGTGCTGGCCACCGCGCTGCTGGTTCCCTTCGAGCGGTTACTGGCATTGGCCAACGCTCTGACACTGGGTATCTTTGCTGTCGTCGATATAGCGCTCTGGCGGATTCAGCGGAGGCTGCCGGCGGGCGAAGGCGTCTTCACGGTGCCGCGGTGGGTACCACCGGCCGCTGCAGCGCTTGCGGTCGGGCTGATCGTGTCGGAGATATTTTCGTGACAGTGGTGCGATACAAAGATTATTCTTTCTACCTCGGCATGAGCCGTTGATGCTCGCTATTGCCTTGAGCCCATCCATCGCAGTTTTCGATGTCGGCTGCACACTCCAATCGGCGACCGGCGTAACATGATTATCACCGGAACCTGGCCGTCTGCGGCGGTGGACGCGAATTTCCACACCATACGAGAAGCCGGTTCGAATCCATCCGTACGTGTTGCAGCCGCCCGCGCCTGGCGACTTAGCGAGGCTCGATTCCACGTCCCGCCAAACTTCGCCGGAGGTTGAAAGCCGCATGTCTATCTATGGGTTGAACCGACTTTTCACGCCGCAATCGATCGCGATCGTCGGAGCGAGTCCGAACCGGACCTCGCTTGGCGGCGCCGTTTACGCGAATGCGATCGCCGCGGGCTTTCGCAGTTGCATCGATCCGGTGAATCCGAAGTACGAGGAGATCGGCGGTCGGCGCTGCGTTGCCTCCGTCGATCAACTCGATGCCGTACCGGACCTCATCGTCGTTGCGACGCCCGCACCGACCGTACCTGCCATCATCGACGCGGCAGCGAAGCGCGGCGTTGGCGCGGCCATCGTGATCAGTTCGGGGCTGGGACACGGTCAAGGCTCGCTCGCGGAGCGCATGCACGCACCGGCGCGCGCCAGCGGCTTGCGGATCGTTGGCCCGAATTGTCTTGGCGTAATCGCACCGCATGCCGCGCTGAACGCGAGTTTCGCAGCGGTGACTCCGGAATCGGGTTCGCTTGCCGTGATCTCCCAATCGGGCGCTGTCGCCGCGGCGATGGCGGAATGGGGCATGCGCCACGAGATCGGATTCTCCGCAATCGTTTCAGTTGGTGACCAGATCGATGTCGATGTCGGCGACCTCCTCGATTTCTTCGCGCTGGATCGGCGCACGCACGCGATCCTGCTCTACGTGGAGTCCGTGAAGGACAGCCGGAAGTTCATGTCGGCTGCCCGTGCTGCGGCGCGGGTGAAGCCGGTCGTGGTCGTCAAGTCCGGCCGTCATGACGAAGGTAAACGCGCGGCTGCCACTCATACCGGTGCGCTGGCCGGATCGGACGCCGTCTACGATGCTGCATTCCGCAGGGCCGGTCTTTTGCGGGTGAACGACATGAGCGAATTGTTCGCAGCCGCCCAGACGCTTGCGTTTTGCCGCGACGTTGCGGGCAGCCGGCTTGCGATTCTGACGAATGGCGGCGGCTTCGGCGTGTTGGCGGTCGACAGCCTGGTCGATCAGGGGTATCGGCCGGCGGAACTGTCGGCCGAAACGACGGCGCGGCTCAACGCCGCGATGCCCCCGCTTTGGTCGCATGCAAATCCGGTGGACATCATCGGAGATGCCGATGCCGCACGTTTTACGGCCGCGCTCGAAGCGCTGATCGAGGATCCAGGGAATGACGCCATTCTTGTGCTGAATGTCCAGACAGCGCTTGCGTCATCGCTCGATACGGCGAAGGCGGTCCGCGATGTCGTCGTCGCGGAACGGTCGCATCGGTTGAGTCCGAAGCCGGTGCTGACGTCGTGGATCGGCGCGGCGGCCGAGGTGGAAACGGTGTTCCGTGCCGCGCGGGTTCCGCATTACCAGACGGAAATCGAGGCGATCGGCGGTTTTGCGCATCTCGCGCGGCGTCACGAATTGCTGCAGTCTCTCATGGCGCGTCCGGCTGCGGCGCCTGACGATTTCAAGGGTGACGAAAAGGCCGTGCGCGCAATCGTCGAGGCTGCGTGCAACGATGGCCGCAATTGGCTCGATCCCTTCGAAACCGATGCGGTACTGCAGGCCTACGGCATCCCATCGGTTCAGCTGCGCAAGGCCGCGGACGCCGGAGCGGCCGCCGAAGCTGCCCGTGAATTCATGGCGCAAGGCCATCCGGTGGCCGTGAAAATCCTGTCCCGCGATATCCAGCACAAGTCAGACGTCGACGGTGTGCGGCTCAGCCTCACCAGCGACGCCGATGTGCGAACGTCGGCCGAGACCGTGATTGCCAATGCGCGTCGGTTGAGACCGAAGGCCCGCATCGACGGCGTGATCGTGCAGCCGATGATTACGCGGCCGCGTGCGCGCGAACTGATCACGGGACTCGCCCGCGATTCTGTGTTCGGATCGGTGATCGTGTTCGGTCACGGCGGCGTCTCGGTCGAGATTGTGAAGGATAAGGCCATTGCGCTGCCTCCGCTCGACCAGCAGCGCGCACTCGATCTGATCGCGCGAACCCGCATATCCCGTCTGATCGATGGCTATCGCAACGTGCCTGCGGCGCGCCGCGATCTGGTGGCGTTTGTGCTGGTTCGGCTGTCCCAGCTCGCGGCCGATATCCCCGAGATTCTGGAGATCGACATCAATCCGCTGCTTGCTGACGACGCGGGCGTGCTTGCCCTGGACGCACGGATTTCCATCGATCCGACGCCGCTCTCGCCTGGACGGCCGCATCATGCGCATTTCGCGATCCGGCCCTATCCGAAGGAATGGGAACGCACGCTGACGCTGCGGGACGGACAACAGGTGGCGGTGCGTCCGGTTCGTCCCGAAGATGAAAGACTGTACGAAGAATTCTTCCGCCATGTCAGCCCCGACGACATGCGGCTTCGCTTCTTCGGTCTGGTCAAGGATATCGGCCATGCCTTCATCGCGCGACTGACGCAGATCGACTACGGACGCTCGATCGCATTGCTGGCGCTCGACGAGAAAACGGGCGCGCTATTGGGGGTGGTACGGCTGCATGCCGATCCGGATTATCGCAACGGCGAATATGCCGTTCTGCTGCGCTCCGATCGCAAGGGCATCGGACTCGGCTGGATGCTGATGGAACTGATCATCGACTATGCGCGCAAGGAGGGTCTTCGCGGCATCACTGGGCAGGTACTGCGCGACAACACCACCATGCTGACCATGTGCCGCGAGCTGGGCTTTAGCGTCGACGAGGACCGCGAAGACCGCAATCTGTTCACGGTGTCGCTAAGTTTAGCGCCGACTGCTCGTTCGGCGCTTGATTGATCGGCGACTTTTTGCTCGCGACTTCGACACTGTGTCGCCACTAACTCCCGTCTCAACATCCTGCTGCTATCATTCGCTCAATTCGAGCGTGAAGTGATAGGCGAACGGGTTCGCGGGCCGTCGGCGCGCACGGGCCCAGCCCGTGCCACTCGCAAGCCAAAAATGATCCGCCTTCCCTGAAATATCGCGGTAGGGACGCCCGTTGCCGGGCGCCCCCCGCACAGATCCGTACGTGCAGGACTACTGCATACGGCTCTTACCTCGGGTGTTGACGGCGAAGCGATCGCCCGGCCATGGATGAAGGATACGCGGTTTCGGGAGGAGGTCAGCAGCGCGCTTCGTCGCCCGTTCCCAAGTCGTGCAATCTTTCTGACTGCGGCGCCGTAGCGACCGACGCCAGAGATCGGTGACATGGTGATGGAACGCAACTATTGCCCTGCCGTTGGTTGGCACGGCGTGATAGTTGAAGAAGCCGCTGACAACTCGCGTCAGCCATTTCCCTTGTTCAGGGATAGGCTCATGCATTCGCCATCGCAGTTCCTCCTTGATTTCCTTGAGCTTCGCTTTCATGCGGTCGCGCCGGGTCTTCCTCTGAACCAGGAATTTCCCCTGACGGCTTTTGCCGCAGATGAAGGTGAACCCGAGGAAGTTGAAGGTTTCCGGTTTTCCGATCCCGCTCCTCGCGCGCTGGGCAGCCGCAAAGCGGCCGAACGCGATCAGGCGGGTCTTGTCCGGATGCAGCGACAACGCGAACTCCCGCAACCGTTCACGCATTGCATCCCAGAAGCGCCGGGCATCAGCTTCGTGCTGGAAGCCGATCACGATATCGTCCGCGTAGCGCACGATGTCGCCTGCGGCCTCGCGCCGTCTCCAACGCGCAGCCCAGAGGTCAAAGACATAGTGAAGGTAAACGTTCGCGAGCAGTGGCGAGGCCACCGAGCCCTGTCCCGTTCCCCTTTCACCGGCCGTAACCACTCCATCTTCAAGGACGCCCGCCTTGAGCCATTTCTGGATCAGGCGGATGATGCGCGGGTCGCCGATCCGGTGGTTCAGGAACTTGATCAACCACTCGTGGCTGACGTCGTCGAAGAACGATCGAATGTCGGCGTCCAGTATGTAGTTCACCTTCGTGCTGCTGATTCCGACGACCAATGCATCCAGCGCATCATGCGGGCTGCGCTTGGGTCGGAATCCATACGAGAATCCGAGGAAGTCTTCCTCGTAGATCGCGTTCAGCACGGTGGCCGTTGCCCTCTGGACGATCTTGTCTTCGAGTGCCGCGACCGCGAGCGGGCGTTGCTTACCATCCGATTTCGGGATGTACCGACGCCGGGATGGCAACGCTCGATACCCTCCCTCGTGGACTCGCGCATGCAGGTCCTCGATCCTGCGATCGAGGTCTGCCTCGTAGTCCTGCCACGTCAACCCATCCACACCGGGTGCGGCATCACGCTTGAGCGCGAAGAACGCAGTTCGGAACATGGCCGGATCGAGATGGTGGAAGAGCGCGGTGAACCTTTCCTTCTTCTTTTGCCTTGCAGCCTTCCGTACGCGCGCCAGCGCCTGTGACACGCTTACCCGGTCCTGCGCCCGGCGCGTGCTTTGCTGGCTCACGTTTCCCTTGGTCCCCGCCCTTCGCTCGACCAACTCCGCAGCCGGTTGCCCAGCCTTGTTCGTTGGCGTCATCACTACTATGGCGAGGTCTGACTTCTCGCGTCCGTGCATCATCGGCTACGGCTCCTCGCCTTCCCGATGCGGACCATCGACTTTCGCCGGTGGCCGAACGTGAGACCTCCCGTTTCTCGCGCAAAGAACTTACGCACATGCCAGGGTCTCAGACCACGCCGGGTCGTCCGGTTGCTCGCGCTAACGCTACCGTCCGTTCTGCCTTCCGTTTGACTCACAACGTCGGCACCCGGGACAAATCTTCTTTCGCGGCTCAATGGCTGGCCTATACGCTCCCCTGCCGACGCTTCACCCCCGCCCTCACGGGCGACGATGCACGGCTCGGGGCCAATGCGGGTCGCTACTCCTTCACTGTGACGGACTTTCACCGTTCGTTCCTTGCCGATAATCCGGCGCACGAGCCACAAGATTGCTCACTATTCGCTCGACTTCCCGTCGGGACAGAGCGTGTGTGGTAGCGAAGGGAGCTCTCCATGAATGCGCAATCGGTCGAGGCAATCTCAAATGCACTTGAGCAAGATGCGCAAGCGGCTGGATAGTGCTGCGGGCATCGTGAAAGCAGCCGAAACTTGTGCCGAAGCCGGCAACGTCGAAAACGCCATCGAAATCGCGCTCGACGTCGAGCGTCTGATCTATGAGGTGAATACGTTTCTCAATGCTGCCAACATGATCAACAGGATCAGCAAGACCTAGCACCCTCCGGCACGAATTCCTCCGCACCCCGCCAGTGCCATTCGGCCTTCGCGGGGCTTTGGTGGTGACGGCGCGCGCCGTCGCACCATTAAAAGGAGCACGAGATGTCCAAGAACAAATCTACCAGCAAGGCGAAGCCGGCAGCGACCCCGAAGAAGCCAGGCAAGACCGCCGCCCCCAGTGAAGCCGCTCCGGCCAAGCAGCATGCCAATTCCAAGCAGTCTGATGTTATAGAGATGTTGCGCCAACCGCAGGGCGCAACTATTGCAGCGATCATGAAGGCGACCGGCTGGCAGCAGCATTCCGTGCGCGGCTTCTTCGCCGGGATCGTGCGCAAGAAGCTTGGTTTGAAGCTGGAATCGCAAAAGCCCAATGAGGGCGACCGGATGTACCGGATTGTTTCCGGCAAGCCGGACAGCTCAAAGTCCAAGGCCGTGAAACCCAACCGCCGAGCGGCATAATCATGGCTCGGCGACCCGTCATTTCGGCGACGCCGGCCTCGCAACCATCGCAGATCGTTCAGGCTCGCGAGAGCCTGGACGACCTGCGTCGCGAATGGCGGCATCTATATAAGAGTGAGCCACCTAAGATCAGTCGCGACTTGCTGGTGATGGGGATCGCATACCGGCGACAGGAACTTGAGCACGGTGGACTCGGCAAGACGACGCTACGCAAGCTGCAGACGCTGGCGAAGACCCTACGGACCACAGGGCGGGTTGGACCTTCGGCAAATCTCGCTCTGAAGCCGGGTGCGCGCCTGATCCGCAAATGGCACGGCCGCACCCACACGGTAACCATAACCGAGGATGGGTTCGAATATGGCGGGACCAGCTATCCGTCCCTGACCCAAATCGCCAGAAAGATCACCGGAGCCCATTGGTCCGGGCCGCGCTTCTTCGGTCTCCAAGCGAAGAGCAAGGAACAGGCACGCGGAGGCGGTAATGACTGATGTCAGCAAGTCTCTGCGTCGAGCCACTAAAAGATCCCGCTGCGCCATCTACACCCGCAAATCCACCGAAGAGGGCTTGGAACAGGACTTCAACTCCCTAGACGCCCAACGCGAAGCCTGTGCCGCCTTCATCCAGTCGCAAAGGCACGAGGGCTGGACGCTGCTTCCGACGACCTACGATGACGGTGGATATTCCGGTGGTTCGCTGGAGCGCCCTGCCCTTCAACGTCTGCTGGCCGACATCGAAGCCGGGCGGATCGACGTGATCGTGGTCTATAAAGTCGACCGACTGACCCGGGCGCTGTCGGATTTCGCCAAACTGGTAGAGGTGTTCGACCGCCGTGGAGTCTCGTTCGTCTCCATCACCCAACAATTCAATACCACCACCAGTATGGGGCGGCTGACATTAATCATCCTCTTATCCTTCGCCCAGTTCGAGCGCGAACTGATCGGAGAGCGGGTTCGCGACAAGGTCGCCGCCTCAAGGAAGAAGGGCATCTGGATGGGAGGTATCGTCCCGCTCGGCTACGACGTCAAAGACCGCAAGCTTGTGGTGAATAAAGCCGAGGCGCGGACAGTCGTGGATATTTACCGGCGCTACCTCCGGGCCAAATCGGTCAATGCGCTTCAAGCTAAACTCGACGCTGCCGGCATCAGGAGCAAGCGTCGCGTCCGGCGCGACGGCACCGTACATGGCAACCAGAGCTTTTCGCAGGGGGCACTTTATCTTCTGCTTCAGAACCGGACTTACCGCGGCGAGGCCAAGCACAAGAGCAATGCCTATCCAGGCGAACATGCGGCGATCATAGACAAGCCGCTCTGGGACGCCGTTCAGGCCGTGCTCGCCGAGAACCGCATCGAACGGACGACCGGCGCCAATACGAAGGCCCCGAGTCTGCTAACCGGCCTGCTGTTCGACGAGGCCGGAGAACGCCTCACGCCAACCTGGTCGATCAAGAAGGACACGCGATACCGGTATTATGTGTCCACCTCGCTCGTGAAAGGCGGCAGAAACGCTCATTCGACCCGGCGACGTATCCCAGCCGGTGACCTCGAGAACGTTGTTATCGAGCGGATTCGGAAATTCCTATCCAACCGCGGAGAACTGCTCGATGCCATCGACGAGAGGGACCGCAGCCGGATCGGATATCGACATTTGATCGAGCGAGCGCGTCAACTCGCAAAGGAGCTCGGTGAAACGCCGGAGAAACATCGACCATTTGTCCAGTCACTGGTTCCCCGGGTGGAAGTCGGAGCCACGAGCATCAACATCGATATCTCGCAAGCTCGACTGGCTGCACTGCTCGACTCAAATCACATGGAACCACCACATGACCATGCGATCGGTGCCTCCGACCCCGTCCTGACGTTGACGACCCCCACCCAATTGGCTCGTGTCGGCGAGCAAATGAAACTGTTGGTCGAAGATACGGATGACAATAGGGAGCCCGACATGGGGCTTCTACGAGTCCTCGCCCGCGCCTATGACGTTCAGCGGCGGCTTTGCGATGAACCATCTCTTACGGTTCGCGAAATCGCCCGCCAGGAGCAGATTACATCGAACTACCTTTATGTCGTCCTTCGCTTGCGCTGGCTCGCCCCGGACATCGTCACCGCGATCGTCAACGGCCGGCAACCACCGCAGCTCAGTACCAAGCGATTGATGCGACTTACGGCGAAGTTACCCGCCGATTGGGGGGCACAACGCGCGCTGCTGGGCTTTCGCGGAGGGGCGGTAATTTAAGCTCTTTTACGAGCGAGCCTTGCGTCGCCGAATTACTCCAAGCCTCGAAACGCCAGCACGGCAGACGTTGAATGACCCCCCGCGCGTTAATCGCCACAATCGAATGAGCCCAACAGTAACGGTCAAGAAACAGCGTTGGATATCCGTGGCAAAGGGCGTCGTCTAAAGTCTCTTGCTGGATGTGCATGGTTTGCGTCGGCACCGAGCGAATCCGAGGTTTCTACAATTCTAAGCTGTGACGGACGTTTTCGGAAAGGCCGGGAACGGAAGCCCCCGATTCGCCCCCATGATGTTGCATCGAAGCCGCCTTGTAGTCGCACCGGATGCGTCGGTAGCGCGCGAACATCCGCCAAATCGGGCGATCTATCCCAAGCCGGATCATGTAGGGCACGTCAGCGGCCGGGCCGTTATAAACGCAGGCGTAGCCGGCGTCTGTCGGTGAATCCACTCTCCCCGCATCCATCGACTAATAGCCTAGCCGCCGCCCCTCGGATCCCGCTCGCCAGACTTGGAGTTTGCCGCTCCACCGGCACTGCACCAAGGAGGACCGTCATGGCCAATCCAACGCCATTGGGGGAGCTTCTACGCTCCCCAGAGCCACCACGGTAACCATCTTGCCGTTGAATGACGCGCTGTGAGATTTTGCTCTCCCGGCTGCCATCGCCTGAAATTTGGTTTTCGCGTATAGTACAGTCGGAGAGATATTTTGGCCCGCATTCGTCAGATCACCATCGAAAACTTTCGCTGCATTCAGCAGCTGAACTGGTATCCTGGACAAGGTCTTAATTGCCTGATAGGTCCCGGCGATTCCGGCAAGTCATCAATTCTCGATGCAATTGATCTGTGTCTCGGCGCACGGCGAAATACCGCACTGACCGATGCCGACTTTCACGGCCTTGACGTTGAGAAAGCCATTTCGATCTCGATTACATTGGGCGAGCTGGACGATGCGTTGAAGAGCATCGAGACCTACGCTCCATATCTGCGCAGCTTTAACCCCGTTACCGGCGCGATTGCAGACGAGCCTCACGCCGGATATGAAACGGTCCTCACCGTGAATGTCACGGTTGGTTCTGACCTCGATCCCATCTGGAGTCTCGTGTCGAGCCGCGAAGATTTGCGCGAGCTAAAACGATATCTTACGTGGGCGGACCGTGCTCGCATCTCTCCTAACCGCATTGGCGCTCTCGCTGACCACAATCTCGCATGGCGCAGAGGTTCGGTACTAAACAAGCTCTCCGAGGAGCGCGCCGACACATCTGCGGCACTTGCCAAAGCAGCACGCGATGCGCGACTTGCTTTCGGCGATGCTGCAGATGCGCAGCTAGGAACGACACTAGCAATCGTTACCCAGACAGCGAGCGAATTGGGTATAAACACCGATGGGCCACTCAAAGCCATGTTGGATGCCCACTCGGTTTCCTTCTCCGGCGGAACCATCGCTTTGCACGGACAGAATGGCGTTCCTCTCAGGGCGCTTGGTATCGGCTCAACGCGCCTTCTTTTGTCGGGTTTGCAGCGCAAAGCGGCAGCGAACGCATCGGTCATTTTGATCGATGAACTCGAGCATGGACTTGAGCCACATCGGATTTTACGTCTGCTGGGATCACTAGGCGCGAAAGAACAACAACCACCTTTGCAGGGGTTCATTACAACACATTCGCCTGTCGCGATTCGCGAGCTGTCTGGCGATCAGATCATTGTGGTGAGAAAAGCTGAGGGAAGCCACGTTGCCACCGTGGTCGGCACACGACATGACATTCAAGGTACGATACGCAGTTTCCCGGAAGCGTTCCTCGCGCCTTCTGTTCTGGTGTGCGAGGGCGCGACCGAGGTCGGCCTGATCCGCGGGCTTGACATTTACTTGACAGCACATGGCGAAGTGTCTCTGCATGCCAGCGGCGTGAGCTTGGTTGATGCTAACGGAGTATCAAGGCTCTACACTCGCGCCGACCCGTTCCGCGAGCTGCGCTATCGCGTAGCCGTTCTCCGCGACGACGACGAGCAGCCCGATGCTACGTCGGAAACTAATTTCCAAGCCGGTGGTGGCACGCTGTTCAAATGGCGCACCGGGCGCGCGTTGGAAGATGAATTGTTTCAGAGCCTTCCCGATCCGGCCGTACTCAGCCTACTGGCGAAAGCAGAAAACTTTTTGGGCGCAGAACTGATTGATGGCCAGCTAACGTCTTTGAGCGGCAATACGCTCAATCTTGCGGCGTGTAAGGCCTCCGTGACACCGCAAAATCGATCAGTGATGGCGCTCGCGGCGAAAACGAAGCAGAATCCTTGGTTCAAAACCGTGTCAAGAGCTGAAGAGGTCGGGCGCGATGTTGTTGCGCCGTATCTCACCCAAAGTGATCCCGACTTCCTAGCCAACATTAGCTTGATTTGGAAATGGCTTCGCAGTGCCGGTTGAGATCGATCTTCTGGCAATCAATCGTGGTACGATAACCGCACCGGCAGGCTGCGGCAAAACTCATCTCATTGTCGACGCTCTCATTCGACACGACGGGCCAAAGCCTGTTCTCGTGCTCACTCATACGAATGCGGGTGTGGCGGCCTTGCGTGCTCGGCTTGATCGCGAAAGCGTGCCAGCATCGCGTTACCGCCTCTATACGATCGATGGCTGGGCCATTCGTCTTGTCAAAACGTTTCCCAAACGATCAGAGATCGACCCAACTGCGCTGCTGCTTCATGACCGCAAGCGGGATTATCCTCTCATCCGTGAGGCGGCATGGCGCTTGTTAGGCGGTCGCCATGTCGATGATGTACTGAATGCAACTTACGATCGCTTAATTGTCGATGAATACCAAGACTGCTCACAGCGCCAGCACGGTATCGTATTTCATGCGGGGAGCGCGCTTAGGACCGTTCTGCTCGGTGATCCCATGCAAGCAATTTTCGGCTTCGGTGATCCATTGCCGAACTGGACGACGGAAGTCTGCCAACATTTCCCCGTCGTCGGACAGCTTAACATTCCTCACAGATGGGTAAGAGTTGGCGAGGAAGCATTCGGGCGTTGGCTTCTCGACATGCGGCGTCTTCTTGAAGCTGGAGGTAGTATTGACTTGGCTGGTTCCATTCCCGCGAATGTTAGATGGGTACCTCTTACAGGCGATGCGTCCGACCACCCCGCGCGGCTCGCGGCAGCCAGATGCAATGCCCCCGGCGATGAAAAGGTTCTGATCATCGCGGATTCTACGAAGCCTTCCGCACAGCAAGCCTACGCTTCTCAAATTCCCGGCGCGGTGACGGTAGAGAATGTTGATCTAACTGATCTTACCGCCTTTGCAAACGGCTTCGATGTGCGATCGGCAAACGCGGTTGAACACCTCGTTACATTTGCGGGCTCCGTCATGGTGAACGTGGGCGCTAATGACATGATTACGCGTCTGGCGTCGCTACGTGCTGGACGTGCCAGACGCGCCGCCTCTAACGCTGAAGCAGCGGCATTAAGGTTCGAATCCGAGCGGACTTATGCTGCTGCCGGCGACGTATTGGCTGCTATCAATGAGGAAGGCGGGGTCCGGTCTCACCGTCCAGCGATCCTACGTGGCGCATACAACGTCTTGAAAATATGCGGCCAATCGGGAGTCTTGCCTTCAGAAGCGGCAATCACTGTCCGTGAGCAGTCTCGTCTAATTGGGAGGCCGTTGGCCAAACGTACGGTCGGCAGCACCTTGCTACTGAAAGGCTTAGAGGCCGAAACCTGTGTCATGCTCGAAACCGAAAAAATGAATGCCAACCATCTATATGTAGCTATGACACGCGGCGCCAAACAGCTTATCATCTGTAATCATGGAAGCTTGCTTTCTCCGCGTTGACCAGCGTTGGATTGGCGTCGCAACAGGGATCGGTGTGATTGCCGTCTCGATCGGTGTGTAAATAGCCAGCGCTACGTTGCGCGTTTTCATCGTAATGGTGAGCGCGTAGCCGTTCTGGTACCGGACCGCACGCTTACGGAACCAGCCGTTCGCAGGCTTGCATAGCGGGTTGTCTTTAAGGGAAATCGATTGCACCGGTATCCAAATGGCAGGTGTCAACGCCATGTCGCAATCCGCAAAATCCGCATCGAGATGATCTTGCGGGCGCGCATCGAAATTGCCTCGCAATAGCGTGTCGACGGAACGAACAGGCCGGGCTCGACTAAGACTCACTGATTTGCGGGATCGATTCAAGCGTCGGGAGAGCCGCATGGAATTGGATTTGGGCATCAGGCGTGGGCTAACGTATGAACTGGAAAGCCGCGGCCATCGCGTGGGCCGCTGGCGCGGCATCCCGTGTCATCGGAAAGCGTTTTGCCAACGTTGCAGCCGCTATGTTGAGCTATATTTGATCGCGCCAAATTCAACGCTAACGACCGGAGCCAAGCGGATTGCGCACCCGGTCAACCCGAACCTGGTTTTCGAGGCGTTTGGCACGTTGCTAGACGCGCCAAGGTGTGGACCACCATTCCGATCAAGGTGAAGAGATGCGCGAGCCCACCAGCTATGTCGGCGCAATTGATCTTACCGCCCGGGAAGAGGCCATTCTCGATCGGATCACGCTCGATCTTGTTACCGACACCGACGGTTTCGAGGTATATTCCTTGAAGGCAAAGCTGATCCCGCTATTAATGGACCTTCTGCAGAAGCGAAACGCGATCCCAAAGCAGCGCTTGGACTATTTTGACGATCCTCAATTCCGATCTGGCCGAATCAAGGGGGCGCACCGAAACCTGTTCGAAAGAAACGGCACCGTCGGCGTTGAGATTTATCAGCATCCCCATTTTTTGAAGTATCTACGCTACTTCCTTTTCGGTGCGGACCTGCCGCCTGATGTGCTTGACCGGTTCAAGTCCCTCGTAATCCGCCACTCACCATCAGCGGCGGCGACGTCCAAGACCTTTCGAACCTGGCAAAGGACCTTGTGAACGAACATCGAATGGAGCCTCACGAAGCTTCAGAGGAGTTTTTCAAGGTCTGTTTGGATTGTGGGGTACATCGGATGCACGCCGCTGCAGTACGCGACATCGTTCGCAAAATGAAGCTGCGAAAAGCGCGGTAGTTGCGGAGCACGAAATGCGTGGATATTGGCAATTCGAGACCCGGCGCGGGACGTTCCGTATTGTGCCACGGAGCGGGCGATTTCATCCCTTTTATGGGGATGAGGATTTGGGCTCCTACCATTCCGTAGAAGCCGCATTGGATGACCTAGTTGGCGGACACACGGTTTTTCCCTCCAATGGCATAGACCCGTCGACCTGTGGACTTCCCGAGGAGATCGCCGAATGGGCATTCATCCGCACTAGCTAACATTCGAACCGCGCTCTCGCCGCGTCCGCGCCTGGGCGCGAGCAGAACCTCTTGCGGTCGGATGGATATTTCGGTCGTTGTCTGCAACCTGAAAACGCGACAAGCGGAGTGGTTGGAAAGCACCCAGTTCACCTGAGACTCTAGCGCATTTCCATAAAGGGCCGTCGTGATCGCGCGCCCGCCGCCGTTCCCATTTTCTGAGGCTTCGCACGCGTCCGCCCTGGCGTTAGGGGATTGCCCTATATACTTTCGAATAGCGACCACTGACTTTTGCGTGCAGGTGGCAGGGGGCGCCTTTCTTAAAAAAAACCAAAGTTGGCAGCCGTGACAATAGACGATCCGTTTGAGCCGTCTTTAATGAAGCGGCATCGCGAAATGATGGAGAAGTATCAACGCGACCAAGACGCGCTGTGGCAAAATTCCACCGCGCTTAGGGCGATCGATGATTACGCGCGCCGCGGCAGCATTAGCGAAACAATGGCGGCTATGACTCGTTTCGACGACTCAATGAGCCTGTCCGCGGTCCATCCGCACTCCGTTATCGATCCTTACAATGTAACAACGTCTCAATGGCTTCGGGCGGAAGAAGAACGAATAAGAGCGCTCACATTTGTAGAGATGGCCACACCGCGGCTTGATATCGCCGCGCTGACGGGATTCACTACACATGCCAACGCGACACGGCTGCTCGCAAATCCGTTGCATGACGCTACTCGGCTCGGACTGGATGCTCTTTCCCTGCAGCCCGCGGTCACGGCGGCGCTCGCCGCACGCCAGGGCTACGAAGACCTCTACCGGTTGCCTAGCCTAGTCGAAACGACAAAGCTCTTGCAGGAAACACTCGCGGTACAGTCAGCAGCGGATCGCTACGGCATCGAGCTCTCGGCGGGCGCTTTGACGACATCGATGCAAGCCATGCAGTCGCCTTGGATGCATCCTGACCATGCTTTTCTTTCAGTGCGCTCCTTCACCGAGATTTATGCGATTGGCGAATCGCTGCGGGTGAGCAATCCATTTGAGGACGGAATCAGCGCAGCACTTCGCACCTCGATTGGCGATTGGCGCACGGTAACGGCTCTCCCTGACGCAATCTTCGTCGAACCGTCGGCACGCACGTCTTTCTATCAGGAGCTTGGCTTCGACCTCTCAATTGCCGACTTCACCGCGCCCGCCTTCGACGAGGCGACGGCACTTGCGGGACTCGGCCTGGAAATTGAAGGTGAGTCTGACGACGAAGAAGATGCCGATGTCCTGCGTAGCGAAAGAGCTACGCGCCAGTTCCAACGCTTTGAGCGTAGGTTTCGCAAGTGGCTCAACACGATGATGACCGCTACATATGGGCCAAATTGGATCAAGCACCGTGTTCCGGGCGCTTTAGTTCAGGCTTGGAAAGAGAGCCGCGAGAAAGAAGTCCGGGCGGGCCTGCCGCAGCGCGAGCTTCTCGAATACGCCGATTGGGGCGACTACATCACCATTCTTGTCCGAAACGACAATTGGAACGACATTTTCAAGCCGATCTTCACACGGCAGGAAGCCGTGAAAGAATCATTCACCCGCATCATTCCAGTCAGGCATTGTGTCATGCACTCCCGATTGGTGACGCAGGCTGACGATCTCTACGCGCGCGTCGAAATTCACCGCATCCTGAGAGCCATCGAAAGGATTGTGTAATCAAGCACACGGGACTGTGCGGCAACGATCGTCCCACATCTCAGCGATAGCGATGGAAAGGCCGCGACACCCGCGACAACCCCCGAATGGCCACGGAGAGATATCTGCGTGAAATTCGCGCGAGATAACGCGAGAAAACGTCTCTGCTGATAATTGATCCTCATCCGAAGGCGCGAAAGTCACGCAAAATCGGGCGAAATCCGCACTTCGAAAAACGTAAATAGTTATTTAATATCAATGGCTTGGTCGTTGGCGCGCCGGAAGGGATTCGAACCCCTGACCCCCAGATTCGAAGTCTGGTGCTCTATCCAGCTGAGCTACCGGCGCCCGGAAAGTGTTGCGCTCGAATGAGCTGAAGTCATTCATCGAGGCCGCAACGCGATCGATCCGAGGGATTTAGCGGCAGTCCCGGCCCAGCACAACGACAAATCAGGCGCCTGCAGGCCTGCCGATTACGGCCCGGCGTTTGCCGTCGAAGGCGGCCCGCTTGACCTTGCCCACTCCTGGCGCGCACATCACGGCATCCAATGTCGCGCCTATTCATCCCTGCAAATGACGATGGTGTCAGATGCCGCCCCACACCCACGCGATCGTCCGCACCGACCTCCTGCACGAAGGCTGGACCAAATTCCTTGTCGCGACGATCAGATTGCCGGACGGCAGGACGGCGACCCGCGAAATCGAGGATCACGGAGCAGCGATCTGCGTGCTGCCCTGTAACCTGAAACGGCGAACGGCCGTGCTGGTTCGCCAGTTTCGTGCTCCGCCCTTCTACGCGCTCAAGGAGGAGGACACCCTCGAGGCAATTGCCGGCACGCTCGAAGAAGAGGATCCGGTGGATTGTGCTCGCCGGGAAGCACGGGAGGAAGCCGGGCTCGCGCTCGACACGATCGAATATCTGTTCACGGGCTGGACCATGCCGGGCATTTCGACCGAGCGGATGCATTTCTTCCTCGGAACCTACGTAGACGACATTGCCGATGGCCGCCGGGGCGGCCTGCCGCATGAGCACGAGGATACGCTGACCGTCGAAACAAGCCTTGCCGAACTCGCCCGGCTTGTCGACGCGGGCGAGATCAACGACGTGAAGACGTTGCTGCTGATACAGACCGCGAGGCTGCGTTACCCGCAGCTCTTTTCGGCCTGAATGGCCGCCGGAGACGTTCGCGCGCCGAGGGTGCCGACGTCATCGAGCAATAACCAGACGGGCTTCGGACTCGTCAGGAAACATGCGGGAGACCACGACGAGCGCGCGCGAGGCGCCGTCGTCTACTTCGCTGACAGAGCAGCCGCACGTTACCTCGGCAACCGCGCGCCCGCGTGCCGCAATTCATCTTGCACGGTGGAGTGAATGGCGCGCC
>NZ_DATMRV010000236.1:0-9088 GCF_035565795.1 Pseudorhodoplanes sp. | reverse complement strand
TGCGCGGCTGGCATCAGGACATCGACCGGCACTTCCGAAAGATGCGGAAACTCACTCGTCCCGGTCAGAGGATCTTTCCGCGTCGCCACGGCTTTTTCGCGCGCCGCGCGCGTCTCGGCTACCGCTTTCTGAATAAGCCCGGATTTGAGTGCCGCCGTAACACCGCCCGCTTTCTCGATGCCCTGGAACAGCGTCCATGCGCTGCGGCATAACTCTTCGGTCAATGCCTCGATACCGCCCGAGCCCGCGGCAGGGTCGGCAACCTTCGCGAGATTGGACTCTTCCAGCAGGATCAACTGCGTGTTGCGTGCCACGCGGCGCGCGAAACCATCGGGCAATCCCAGCGCCGAGGTGAACGGCAGCACCGTTACCGCATTCGCGCCGCCAAGTCCCGCTGCGAAGGCCGCGATCGTCACCCGCAGCATGTTCACGTAAGGATCGCGCTGCGTCATCATCCGCCACGCGGTTTCGGCTGCGATGAAGGCCGGCTTTGGCGCAAGACCCGCCGCCTCTTCGACGCGCGCCCAGAGCATTCGCAAGCTCCGGAATTTCGCCATCGTCATGAACTGGTCGGCATCGGCGGAGAGCCGGAAGAAGATCATGCCCCGCGCGTTATCAAGCGCGACGCCGCCGGCTTCCAGCGCGCGCAAATAGGCGACTGCGACCGAGAGCGCGTAGGCCAGTTCCTGTGCCTCCGAGCCGCCGGCGTTATGGATCACGCGTGCGTCGGCAACGGCAAACGGGCCGCGGAAGCCTTCGTCCGCAAGCGTGCGGGTCATGCGCGCAAACAGCGGCGCGATATCGCCCCACGGCATAGGCGCCGACGAGCCCGCCGCCATGAGCCCGATCGGATCGAAGCCGACGCGCAGGTCGCAAGCTGCCGGATCAAGTCCTCGCTTTTTCACGAGCGCGGCGATATGCGCCGGCACGTCCTTCGCTTCGCGCGTGAGCTGGCATTCGATCGGCAGGCCGGCATCAAGATAGACGCCGTCGAGAATGCGGGCGATCCCGTCCGCCGAAATGTCGATGCCGAAGCCGATCGATCCGACTGAGCCGGGGCAGACCAGCAACAGACCATTCGCACCGTTCTCGAGATCCTCCAGCGCCTGCCTGTTGGCCTCTTTCGGATCGGGATGATCGACCCGCGCCATGACCTGCCATGCGGCGCCGGGGGCGCGGCCGGTCAGAACGCCGGCCGTGGCGCTGCGCTGATAGAGCGGCTCGATCCGCAGACCGTCATAGGTTCGGCTGACGAGCTTCCTGTCGAAGGGCGCGCCCTTGAGCACGCCATCAACAAGCTTCAGCCACTGTTCGCGGGTCGCCGGTGGAAATTCAGAAGCAAGGGGGAGGTCGGTCATGGCGATAAATTGCCACGATGCTGCGCTGCGGCCAACTCCGACCTTGGTTCGTCGTCGTGCCGGCGATGGATTGCGCAATCAGGGCAGGCGCTCGATTCCGGTTGTGTCCAGCCGATCGAGAGCTTCGCGGAGCGAGCGCCCGCCGATCGTTGCGTCCGGTGCGATCTCCACCAGCGGTACCAGCACGAAGGCGCGCTCGAACAGGCGCGGATGCGGCAAGGTCAGCATCGGCTCGTCGATCAGGTCATCGCCGTAGGTGAGGATATCGATGTCGAGTGTGCGCGGACCCCAGCGCGTTTCGTTGCGGCGGTCGCGGCCGAAGCTGCGTTCGACCTCATGGGCGCGGTCGAGCAGTCCGCGCGGAGACAGGCGGGTGTCGACAGCGATGCAGGCATTCACGAACGGGGGCTGTTCGGTGACGCCCCAGGGCGGGGTGCGATAATATGAGGAGCGCGCCAGCAACGTGACATGCGTGCCTTCGCAGAAGGCATCGATGGCGCGGGCGATGGTTGTGCGCGCATCGCCGACATTGCCTCCGAAAGCGACGTATGCGCCGGTCATCTGACGACTATTTCCCGCGGCTGCGCGTGATGATCACGCCGACATCGCTGAAGGTGGCGGCGATGGGCGCGTGCGGCTTGTGCACGGTGATGCGTACACGCGTGACACGGGGAAAGCGCGCGAGGATCGCGTCGATGACCGCGCCGGCAGCGGCCTCGATCAGCTTGTAGGGCTTCTTGCAGAACGCTTCGGTCGCGGCCGCCGCGACCTGATCGTACGAGACCGTGTGACGCAGCCGGTCCGACCGGGAGGCCTCGCCGAGGTCGATGTCGAGCACGATGTCGAGCGTGAAGCTCTGACCGACCTTGCCTTCATGCGGCATCACGCCGTGATAGGCGTGCAACGCGAGTCCGGAAATGAAGATGGTGTCAGTCTCTTTCACGTTGCGCTCCCGGTCCTGGCGTTCTGGATCGCTTCGGCAACCCGGAGCGCCTGCATCGTTTCGTAGACATCATGCGTGCGCACGATCGTGGCGCCTTCCTGGACGGCGAGGAGGTGCCCCGCAATCGATCCGCCCAGCCGCTGATCGGGGTCGGAAGGCACGATCGACGATATGAAGCGCTTGCGCGACAGCCCGATCAGGATCGGCAATCCGAATGTTCTGAGCCGCGAAAGCTGTGCGACGGCAATGACGCTTTGCCCGGGTGTCTTGCCGAACCCGATGCCGGGGTCGATCACGATCTGCTCGCGGAGTACTCCCGCCTTGTCGGCGATGGCGAGCGATCGTTCGAAATAGGCCAGCATGTCGTCGACGATGTCGATCGCGGGATCTGCCTCGTCGCGATTATGCATCACGATAACCGGCACGCCGTGATCGGCGACGACGCGCGCCATGTCCGGGTCGCGCTGCAGCCCCCATACATCGTTCGCAATCGCTGCTCCCTGACGTATCGCCCAGTCCAGAACGACCGCCTTCATCGTGTCGATCGATACCGGTTTGCCGAGACCAACAACGGCCGGCAGCACCGGTTCCAGCCGCTCGCGCTCGATCTCGGCGGTCACGGGGCGCATGCCGCCATAGGGCCGGGTCGATTCCGCGCCGATATCGATGATGTCGGCGCCATCTGCGATCATGGTGGTCGCATGCGCGATCGCGGTTTGTGGATCGACGAAGCGGCCGCCGTCGGAAAAGGAGTCGGGCGTGAGATTGAGGATCCCCATCACCGCGGTGCGGTTCGGGGGGACCAGAGCCGTGAGGTGAAGACCGCGTGCGCTCTCGTTCGCCATCAATTGCTCGCGTTGAACTCCCGCCGGTCCCGCAACGGCGGGACCCAGCGCCAAAAATGCCGAATTCCCGCTTACGCGGGAAATAGCGGTCTCACATAGGTCAATTCGAGCAGCCTAGCGATAGGTGATCTTCGGCGGCAGCTTCTTGGCAGCCTCCACCCACCGGCCCACGGCCTTCTCGGTCGGGACCAGGCGGACAAGCTTGCGCTTGTCGTTCTCCTCTCGCATCGCCGCCGCAAGCTTGGCGGGGTTGCGGTATTTCAGCTCGCGGACGGTATCGACGCCGACCCGGCACAGCAGCTCGGCATAGCCGGCGCCGAGGCCCTTGACGCGCAGCTTGTCGGCGAGATTGGCGAAGCGCAGGAGCTCCCGCGGTTCGATCCCGGTCTTGCGGGACAGCGCCTCGCGGTCCTTGGCGCTCTTTGTGGCTTCCAGCAGCCTGTCCGATGTCCGGATTCCTGCACTGCGCAGGCTGTCGATCACCTCGGGATCAAGCCCATCCAGATTTTTCAACGACTTCGACACTCGGTGGCCCCCAGCTCGCTCGCGGTCAGGCGAATTGCGAGAGGCCAGGGATCGCGCCGACCAGTTCGCCGACTGCGTCCTCGCCCACTTTTTCACGTGCATAGGCGAGCAGCGTGCGGGCAACGTCCTGAACCTCGCCCATGCCGAGGCCGAGACCCATCAGCTGGGTGCCGACACCCATGATGCCGCCGAACATGCCGCCGGACGGCGCTGCCGCCGCGGCCGCTTCTGCGCCCGGCATTGCATCGAGCAGAGGTTTGATCTTGTCCGCCGGCGCTTCCTTGATGAGGAACGCCAGGATGATGCCGACCGCTTTCTCGGCGACCTCGCGGTCGATGCCGAGTTCAGCGACGAGTCGTGCGACGAGCTCGTCCATAGTTTGATGCCCCCTCCCGCACTGACGGCGGGTATTGAAGGGGCATTGATAATGAAATTGCCCACAAAAGAAAGTGTCCGCCCGATAAATATGCAACGGGTGTGTCACAGTCGCCACTATCGGTGCCGCCTTGAAATTCTGTGCGGCGTTGCGACGTATGGACCAGCAGCGTTGACCTGCCTTCCGCGACACATCAAAAATGCAATTGATTTCAAGAGGGATGCGGGGCGATGGCGAAACGAGCCAGCAAGTCGGTCAAGACAAAATCCGCTGGAGTGTCGGCCGAGGCAGACGCGACCGTTGCGCCCGCCGCCGAGCCAAAGCCTGAGTCCAAAAACGGGACAAGCGCGTCCGGGAACGGATCGACGAACGGCTCCAGGAACGGATCCAGGTCCAGGGCGAAGCCCGACGCGACGGCGGGATCCGCTGCCGCGACTTCTGCGCCGCCCCCAAAGAGTGCCGAGCCGATCGAACCCGAGGGTACGATCTTCGTCGGGCAGAGCGTGAAGCCCGAGCGCATCCTGCTCCGGATGGCAAACCGCCATGGTCTCGCGACCGGCGCGACCGGTACCGGCAAGACCGTGACCTTGCAGGTGCTGGCGGAAGGATTTTCGCGCAACGGCGTCCCGGTCTTTGCCGCCGACATCAAGGGCGATCTCTCCGGCATCTCGGTTCTGGGCGAGCCCAAGCCATTCCTCGTCGACCGTGCCCGGAGCATGGGCTTCGAGTATCAGCCCGATGAATTTCCGACGATTTTCTGGGACCTGTTCGGTCAGCAGGGCCATCCGATCCGCGCCACCGTGTCCGAGATGGGGCCGCTTCTCCTCGCGCGACTGCTCAATCTGAACGACGTGCAGGAGGGCGCGCTCAACATCGCCTTCAAGATCGCGGACGACCGGGGCTTGGCGCTACTTGATTTCAAGGACCTGCGCACGATCCTCGACGCAATCGCGCCGTTCGGCACCAAGAAGGAAGCGGAGGAGGGCACCGGCAACCCGCAGCTTGACGAAATCAAGCGGGCGGTCGCGAGCTACGGCAATGTCACCAAGCAGACGGTCGGCACCATCCAGCGCGCGCTGCTCGTGCTCGAGAACCAGGGCGGCGAGAAATTCTTCGGCGAGCCCGCGCTCGAACTGAAGGACTTCATGCGGACCGACCGCGACGGTCGTGGCTACATCAACATCCTCGCCGCCGACCAGCTGATGGGCAATCCGCGGCTCTACGCCACCTTCCTGCTGTGGCTCCTGTCCGAATTGTTCGAGGAGCTTCCGGAAGTCGGCGATCCCGACAAGCCGAAGCTCGTGTTCTTCTTCGACGAGGCGCATCTTCTGTTCGACGAGGCGCCGAAGGCGCTTCTCGACAAGATCGAGCAGGTGGTGCGGCTCGTGCGTTCGAAGGGCGTCGGCGTCTATTTCGTGACGCAAAATCCGCTCGACGTACCGGACAAGGTTCTGGCCCAGCTTGGCAACCGCGTGCAGCACGCCTTGCGCGCCTTCACCCCGCGCGACCAGAGGGCGGTGCAGACCGCGGCCGACACTTTCCGTCCGAACCCCAAGCTCAACACCGGTCAGGTGATCATGGAGCTCGGCAAGGGCGAGGCGCTGGTTTCCTTCCTGGAGGAGAAGGGCACGCCCTCGATGGTCGAGCGCTGCATGATCCGCCCGCCAGCCGGCCGCATCGGGCCGATCACGCCCGCCGAGCGCGCGGCGATCATGGCCAAGAGCCCCGTGCGGGGAAAATACGACACGATGATCGATTCCGAATCCGCCTACGAGAAGCTGACGCAGCGCGTCGCGAAAGGGGCGGCACCGGCGGATCAGCCGCAGGAAGAGAGCGGCGGCATCACCGGCTGGATCGGCTCTATCTTCGGGACCAACCGCAAGCGCGGTGAGCCGTTGACCACCAGCCAGCAGGTCGCGCGCAGCGTCGCACGCACGGTAACGACCACCGTGGTCGGCGGTGTCGCCGCGGCCATTGGCAAGCAGATCGGCGGACGCGCCGGCGCTTCAGTCGGCCGCTCGATCGTGCGCGGCACGCTCGGTGGAATTTTGAAGCGATAGCCGCGGTTTCGTGTCCCGGGCGCCTAAAGCGCGTTCACGCGCGTCTTGAACGCGCTATTGCAGCGTGAAACGGTGCGCTGCAGAACCGGGACCTACATTTTGAATGGGTCCCGGCTCTGCGATGCATCACTTCGTGCTGCATCGCGTCCGGGACGCGAAAGAAGAGCAAGCGCATGACCCCGACCGAAGCCCTGCCCAAAGTCCTCGAGCGCATCGACGCCGATCTCGAAACGTCGCTTGCGCGGCTGTTCGATTTCCTCAAGGTGCAGTCGATCTCGACCGATCCCGCCTACGCCGACCAGTGCAGGGCGGCGGCGGAATTCGTCGCAAAGGATCTGGCCACACTCGGCCTGAAATCGGAAGTGCGGCCGACCGGCGGTCATCCGGTGGTGATCGCAAAGCCCGAGAAGGCGAATGGCGGACCGCGCGTCCTTTTCTACGGCCATTACGACGTGCAGCCGGTGGACCCGCTCGAACTGTGGACCACGCCGCCCTTCGATCCGCGCATCGAGGATCTCGGCAACGACCGCAAGATCATCGTTGCGCGCGGCGCCTGCGACGACAAGGGCCAGCTCATGACCTTCGTCGAAGCCTGCCGCGCGTGGAAGGCGGTGACCGGCAAGCTGCCGATCGACATCACCATGATGATCGAGGGCGAGGAGGAATGCGGCTCGAAATCGCTGTTCTCCTTCGTCAAGGACAATGCCGACGAGTTCAAGCTCGACATGGCGCTGGTCTGCGACACCGCGATGTGGAACCAGACGACGCCGTCGGTCACGACATCGCTGCGCGGGCTTGTCTATGAAGACGTGACCGTGACAGCGGCGGACCGCGATCTGCATTCCGGGCTGTTCGGCGGTGCGGCGGCTAATCCAATCCGCGTGCTGACCAGGGCGCTGGCCGCGATTCACGACGACAATGGCCGCATCACCATTCCGGGCTTCTATGACGGCGTTCCGGAATTGCCGGACGACATCAAGGCCGACCTCAAGGCCCTCAATCTCACGGCGGAAGAATTCCTCGGCCAGATCGGGCTGAAGATTCCGGTCGGCGAGAAGGACCGCATGCTGATCGAGATGATCTCGACGCGTCCGGCCTGCGACGTCAACGGCATCATCGGCGGCTATACCGGCGAGGGCGCGAAGACCGTGATCCCCTCGCAGGCGAAGGCGAAGGTGTCGTTCCGTCTTGTCGGCGATCAGGACCCCGAGAAGGTGCGCGATGCGTTCCGCGCCTTCATCCGCGCGCGCGTGCCGGCCGACTGCAAGGTCGAGTTCGAGAACCATGGCTGCGCGCCCGCGCTGCAACTGCCGTTCGACAGCCCCGCGCTCGTGAAGGCGCGCAAGGCGCTGCAGGAGGAATGGGGCCACAAGGCGGTGACGGTCGGCGCCGGCGGCTCGATCCCGATCGTCGGCGATTTCAAGCGCGTGCTTGGCATGGATTCGATCATGGTCGGCTTCGCGCTCGACGATGACCGCGTGCATTCGCCCAACGAGAAGTACGACCTGACCTCGTTCCACAAGGGCACGCGCAGCTGGGCAAGGATTCTGGCGGCGCTGGCGGGGTAACTGCGGCGGTCGTTTCTTTTCCATCCCTGCGAATTGATGGGGAGGGCGGCTGCGCGAAGCGTGGCCGGGAGGCCCAGAGTCGATCGATGTGGTCTGAGGGTAGCTCAGCGATCGTAAACGGCAATCTTTATGTCGCGGTTTGGTACCACTCCAAAGCCGTCAGCGTCGCAAATCTTTGTACGAAAGCCTGCTCGGGCTTTCATGAAACGCACATGCGTTGCAGGCAGAAGTTCTGAAGGCAACGGCGCTGCGTCGTCAGGCAAGCCTGCGACAAAATCTATAAAGGCTTCGGTGTTCTCCCGTTTTGGAGAGATGAGCATTCCCGAGTTTTTTTGAAGTATTGGTGTCGCAATAAACGCGGGCCAGTTCAAACACCACCGGCCCTCGACCAACGAGTTCTTCAGGGGGACGTCATAGTGGATCAATGGCGAGTGCTTGTTTGAAATCGAGCCGGGTCCCAGCAGCTCAGATAGGACTAGGTTTTCGGCCGAAGGATGCACAAACACTCCGAGCCATTCTTGTTGCTTCTCAGCCGTTACAAGCGCCGGAAATTCTCGGCTCAAGAAGATGTTGCGGTGTGGATCGTCTAGGAAAGATCCGAGCGATACACATCCGCGCAAAAAGAATGCTTTCTCGAACGCCTCTTCCATCAATTGTATTGTAGCAAATATGAAATTCTTGACGTTAATTGCGTCGATGGGAAGCGAGACAATCACCAGCGAGTCAAACAGGAAGTGGGCTTTCTCGAAATTTTGTGTTGCGGATGGATTGGGCGACCCTGCGATAGGATGAGACGTGAATATTTTCGATTTTGCCCGGTCGATCAGCGCGGCATACTCATGGTGGAGTTCTGCGATGTCTTGCGTAGTCAGAAGCTTTGAGAACCCCAACACGTCGAAGAATCCGATCAACCGGTTCTGATAAGTCGAGATAGATGCTGAATTATCAGCGTGCGTCATCGCTCTTCAATCAGGTGGAGTGTTCTAAAACGGCGTCAATCTTGGTCGGTCTTTAATCCTCATTCCACCGACTCCTCTGGGGCTGAAATGATGCGTTCGCGACGCTCCAGCGCCGTAGGTAAGTCTACGGCCGAGCAATAACACGTGTCTTGACAATTGTGCCCCGGCACCGCCCGAGTGCGTGGCTTGCGAACCACGCCCGCAGGCGCCGCACCCCTGTCCCACCTCGACGACGCCTCGCGAAGCGCCCCCTCATGGACAGGGTTATAGGATTATAATCATAATATGGCGCATGTCGGATGTTTCCGACACGGCCATCCGAAGCCCCGTCGGGCGCAGTTGCGCCGCGCGGCCTGACGCGCATGCGCGCGTGGCTGAAACTCCCGAACGTTAAACGCTGTCTGGCGTTGGCCCTGCGGGAGTGAAGCCAAGGAGAGTCATATGAGGACATTAT
>NZ_DATMRV010000235.1:0-10346 GCF_035565795.1 Pseudorhodoplanes sp. | reverse complement strand
ATCATTAGGAGCGGACGGCCGACCCAGAGCGTCCCGGAGGCAGGATTACGAGCCCCACCCGCAGGCGCCGCCCTCATCCCGCGTCTCGTGGCGTCCCTGGACACGCCCCTCTTTGGGATGAGGTGAATAGGAATATAGTCTCTTTCTCGAACTGTGTCAAGCGTCGTTATGATGTGCCGCGAATGGAGGAATTTTGAATGCCCGGAATCAGCGGACGCCAGATCGCCGCCGCACGCGCGCTGGCAGATATCAGCCAGAAGGATCTCGCGAGCAGAGCACGCATCCCCCTCGACGATCTGCTGCGGCTGGAAGCGTACGGCGCAGCTTTGCTGCCGGACGACAAGCACACGGAAGCGATCCGCAATGCGCTCGAGAGCTTCGGCGCGGTCTTTGTGCCTGAAGGCCACGGCCTCGGCGCCGGCGTACGCCTGAAATTCTCACGGCAGGATGTGAGACAGATCAGCCGGCTGGAATCCGAAGGGGGCCCGGCGCGCGACGACGACGTGCCGTAGCACCGCGCACAACGATATTAATCGACCGCCGCTTGATCCCCAGCAGACTCAAAACGTCCCGCATCACGACCCGGACTCGATGCCGCGATAGATGGCCATGCCGAAACGCGCGGACCTCAGACCACCGCCTCTTCGGCGCGGCGCAGATCATGTTCCGGCACCACGCGATCGTGTTTTTCGTTCGTCGAGCGGATGCAATAGCGCGGCTCGTTCGAGTCGCAGGGAATGAGTCGCACGATCTGATAGCGACCGGGTGCAGCCGATCGCAGTGTCGACGGTATGATATCGACCCACTCGCCAATCTTGAATTGATGCAGGCGGTCCGTCATCTGTGTTCTCCGTTCGCGACCGACTGCTCGATCAGATCGATCAGGCAGCCAAGATTCTTGTTAATCTCACCCATCTGATTGGCGGCACATTCTTTTGCATCGCGCGGTTGCCTATGACCACGAAGGCAAGCACGCAAACGACGCTGGATGATGGTGAGGAGGACGTCGTCCAATCTGCAACCCGCAGGCAATGGCCGAATCGCGGGGCCGCAAGCTGCATCCATTTTCACCATGGACCCATTCAGCGGCGGTTACCAGCTAAATCGAGCCACCAGCCGCGTTAGTTCAAACGGGCTTATTCTTGACACGATCGGCCAAGGCAGAGCGTGCTGAACTAAAAGCGCTGCATCGCGCCTGAAAACGGAACGCACAAACGCATCGACTGAATTCCGGGGCGCGCTTCCACGCGCCCCGGAACAAACGCAAAATGTCATAACTTCAGCAGCGTCTTCGCGTTGCCTGAGAGGATTTTCACCTTGTCCTCGTCCGACAGCGGAATGGTGTCGACCCAAGCGGTGCCAGGCGGGTTCATCACGAACGGCCAGTCGACGGCAAACAGAATGCGATCGACGCCCATCTCCATCACGGTGCAGAGCAGCGCCGGATTGGAAAAGAAGCCGGATGTCGTGACGTAGAAATTCTTGCAGAACACATCGCGGAAGCTCATCGACTTCTGGCCCGGCCGCGACAGCGCCTGATCGATGCGCCAGACGAGGAACGGCAGCGTCTCGCCGAGATGGCCGAGAACGATCTTCAGCTTCGGATGCTCCTGGAACATCCCGGACAGGATCATGCGGATCGCGACCGTCGCAGTCTCGACCGTGAAGCCCCAGGCAGCGCGGATCACCATCGGGTAATCCTTGATGTAGTCCTTGTAATAGGCGTCCATCACCGCGGGGTGCGGGATCGAGGGATGCAGATAGACCGGCACGTCGAGCCGCTCGGCCTCCGCGAAGATCGGACGCAGCGACTTGTCGTCCAGCCAGACGCCGTTTGCGAGACCGTGGATCATCGCGCCCTTGAAGCCGTTGCCGATGCAGCGCTCCAGTTCCGCCGCCGCGGCCTGCGGATCGGATGTCGGCAGCGCGCAGAAGCCGGCAAAGCGCGTCGGGTGCTTTGCAATCGCTGCAGCGAGGCGATCGTTGACGCGCTTCGTCAGCGCAATGCCTTCGGCACCGGTGAGTTGTTGCGCGGACGGCGAACCATGCGAGATCACCTGCATGTCGATGCCGGCTTCGTCCATCTCGCGGATGCGCAGTTCGCCGAGATCGCGCAGGCGCCTTTCCTGCTCGGGATTGTGCGTCGCGCGGCCGATGCCGGCATAGGTCGCCGACAATTCCTCGTCCCAGTAATGCTCCTCGATGGCGATGACCGGACAGGCAGGTTTCTTGAGCATCGTTTTCCCCCAGCATGAATTTTGTCGGAGGTGTGTAGCACACGACGCGTTCGGTGCGCTCCCTTCCCCGGCGAGGGAGAGGGTTGGGGTGGGGGTCAAGTTGTTTTCACATTCCGGAAAGGACCCCAACCCGACTGCCATCGCTGCGCGGCGGCAGTCGACCTCCCCCTTTCAGGGGGAGGTAAGGAGCGCGCAAGCGAAAAGAGCGTCTACCGCCCTGCCCGATCGAGATGCTCGTGCAGGATGCGAACGTTCCGGCGATTGGCGCGCCAGAGCACATCGAACACGTCGCCCGCGACTGGCACGGCGCCGATCAGGCCGTCGACCGCGACATTGCCGAGCATGCGCGCGAGCACATGTTTCGGCGCACCAAGCTTGTGCGCCTCATAGACGATGTAGAGCGACAGCGCCGTGGTGACGACATCGCCGACGCCCGGCGCGAGGCCGATCAGGCTGTCGGCGCCGAAGCGGAATTTCGTGAACGGGATCACGAAGCGCGTGTCGAGCAGCGTCGCCAGCCACTCAATGCGGGCGATGCGCTCGGCGCGGGTCGCGGAGCGGGTGAAGCGTGCGCTGCGGGCGTGTGCTGCGAAGGCTGCGTTCATGGCGCGCCTCACATGGTGAACCGCGCCCGGATTGCAAGATTGGAACTTTCGTGCATCACGCCCGGCGCGCTAATCTGAATGGGATGACAGCCAGCGCGCCAGCAACCGAATATCCGCTCTATTTCCGCGACGGCGACGGCTTCGCGTGGTCGGTCTCGACGCGCGGACTGAAGCTCGATGACAGCGGCCTCACCTTCACCAGCGAGCGCGAGACGCGAACGATCCGGTTTTCGGAAATCCGCGCGATCCGCCTGCACTCGGCCTTTGCGCGGGCCAACGAGACGCCTCTCGGCATCTGCACGATCGACTTCGGGACGTGGCGCACGCTGACAGTGTTCAGCGGCAATAGCGGTCTGACCGCTGACGAAGCGCAGCGCTCCGACTACCACGCCTTCGTACGAGACTTTCACCGCCGCATCCCGCAGACCGATCGCGCGCGCATTGCCTTCCAGGGCGGCCTGAACGACACGCGCCATTTCATCGTCAGCGCGGCGATGCTGGTCGGAGCCGCGATCTTCGTCGTGCTGCCGCTTGTCCTGCTCTTCATAGTGCCGAGTTTGCACACGCTCGGCGTCGCCGCTGCGAGCTTTGGCCTCGCTTATGCTGGCTGGAAAAGCTGGCAGCGGAACCGTCCGCGCTCCTATTCGCCGGACCGCATCCCCGACGATCTGCTCCCGTGACGGAACCCGAGTTCCAGCTTGCGCTTGCGGGCGCGGCAGAGCTAAAGAACAAAACGAGAACTATTAAGACCGGTCACGCGTTAAACGAACCATGCCGCTCTCACTTGCCCAGAAGCTCGAAATCCTCGCCGACGCCGCGAAATACGACGCGTCCTGCGCGTCATCCGGCGGCGCAAAGCGCAACGCCCGCAACGGGGGGATCGGCTCGGTGACCGGCGCCGGTATCTGCCATGCGTACACGCCGGACGGACGCTGCGTGTCCTTGCTGAAAATCCTTCTGACCAATTTCTGCATCTATGACTGCGCCTATTGCGTGAGCCGACGCTCGAGCAATGTGCGGCGTGCGCGCTTCACCGTCGACGAGGTGGTGAAGCTCACGCTCGATCTTTACCGGCGCAATTGCATCGAGGGACTGTTCCTGTCGTCCGGGATCGCACGGTCGGAGGACGATACGCTGACCGACCTTGTGCGTGTGGCACGCACGCTGCGTGAGGAGCACGGCTTTCGCGGCTATATCCATCTCAAGACGATTCCGGGCGCCAGCGAGGAGCTGATCGCGGAAGCCGGTCGCTACGCCGACCGGCTGTCGATGAACGTGGAATTGCCGACCGACAGCGCCTTGCAGGATTTCGCGCCCGAAAAAAGTGCGGCCAGCATCCGCAAGGGACTTGCGGCGACGCGGCTGCGGATCGAGGCGTCGAAAGAAGTCCACAAACGGCCGGCGGGCAAGACCAGACCGCCGCACTTTGCGCCGGCCGGGCAATCCACCCAGATCATCGTCGGCGCGGACGCGACCACCGACCAGACCATCCTCGGCGCGACCACGACGCTGTACTCATCCTACGCGCTGAAGCGCGTTTATTACTCCGCCTTCTCGCCGACCGGTCATCCCTCGCAGAAGCTCGCCGCCCGTCCGGCGCCGCTGATGCGCGAGCACAGGCTCTATCAAGCCGACTGGATGCTGCGCTTCTACGGCTTCGACTTGCCGGAGATTGGCAGCGCGATGAGCGGCGGCATGCTCGATCTCGAGATCGACCCGAAGCTCGCCTTCGCGCTGGCACATCGCGAGCGCTTCCCTGTCGACGTCAATGCTGCCGACCGCGAGACCTTGCTGCGCGTACCGGGCTTCGGTACGCGCGCCGTCGATCGCATTCTTGCTTCGCGGCGCTCTGGCGTACTGCGTTATGACGATGTGGCGCGCATTGCCGGAGCGATGGTGCGCGCACGTGAATTCATCGTGACGCCCGATCATCGCCCGCGTGCGCTCGATGCCGCGCACCTGCGCGAGCGGTTCGTGCGCGCGCCAAAACAACTGTCCCTTTTCGGCTAACGCATGTTCGCGGTGACGCTCGACCATGACGCAGACGAGGCGGCGTTTCGCGCGGTTGCGAAACAATGTATCGCGCATGCGCTGTCGCCGAGATCGGTCGCATTCGTTTCTCCAGATGAGCCGACGCTGCTGCCGCAGCTTCCCACTGATACGCACGAGGACATCGCGATCAGCGTTCCGCGCAGCTTTGCCACGCTGATGCACGACGCGGTCTGCCACAGCGCGTCCGACCGCTTCGCCCTGCTCTACGACGTGCTCTGGCGCATTTGCGGCGGCGAGCGCGACCTCGCCGAACGCGCCAGCGACCCGCATGTCGCGCGACTGATGGACTATGCGCATTCGGTGCGCCGCGACATCCACAAGATGCATGCTTTCCTGAGGTTTCGCGAACGCCAGGTCGAGGGCCGCACGGTCTATACGGCCTGGTTCGAGCCGCATCATCATATCCTGCGGCGCGCAGTGCCGTTCTTCGTCGACCGCTTCAGCAACATGGATTTCCTCATCGCAACACCGCGCGGAACAGCGATCTGGCAGGACCGCACGCTCAGTTTCAATCCCCCGGCGGAAAGATCGGCCGACGAAGCGCGCGACGAGGTGCTCGACGGCCTCTGGCTCACTTATTACCGCACGACCTTCAATCCGGCGCGCCTGCGACTGAAGTCAATGGTCAACCACATGCCGCGCGATTTCTGGAACAACATGCCCGAAACCGCGCTTATCCCGGACATGGTGATGGATGCGGCGCCACGCGTTTCCGGGATGATGGACATGAGAGCCGATCAACCAGAGTTGTTCGCGGAACGGATCGCGGGCCGCATGGCAAAGAGCAAGGCGCAACACAGCGTGCCGGAGGACCATGCCGAGGGCAGCTTGAGCGCCATGCGACGCAAGGCGGAAACCTGCACGCGGTGCCCGCTTTTCAGGAACGCGACGCAAACCGTGTTCGGCGAGGGTCCGCGCAACGCGCCGGTCGTATTTGTCGGCGAACAGCCCGGCGATCAGGAAGACCTTGCAGGCAAGCCATTCGTCGGACCAGCCGGGCAGTTGTTTGATCGTGCGCTTGCGGATGCCGGCCTCGACCGCAGCCGTGCTTATGTCACGAACGCGGTGAAGCATTTCAAATACGAGCCGCGCGGCAAGCGGCGCATCCACAAGAAGCCGAATGCGGGCGAAGTTCATGCCTGCCGCTGGTGGCTGGACGGCGAGATCGCGGCGATCAAGCCGGCGCTTGTTGTGGCGCTTGGCGCGACTGCGACTCTGGCGCTGACGCACCGAGCGCTGTCGGTCACAAAGGTGCGTGGACCTTACGACTTCGCGGGGCAAAGCGGGTTCATCACCGTCCACCCATCCTATCTCCTGCGCCTGACCCGAGAGCCCGGCGACGACAACGCAAAACGCGAATACGAGGCATTCGTGCGCGACCTGAAAAAGGTTGGAGAACTCGCACCGGCCATTCGCGCCTGATTACAGCGACAGCACTGTCAGGGCGCCGGGCCGGATTTCGTAGCGCAGCGGAATACGCTCGCGCCGCAATTCCCCATCGGTGGCGGCGAAGGTGCGAGGGCGGCGCCGTCCGATCGCGACATGACGCGCGGTGATCGTACGGATGCCATCGGTGTCATCGTCGTTGCGCCAGGTGCCGGTGAGGAGGTTGGCGCTGGCCTTGAGCTTGGACAGCGCTCCGGCGTGCTCGGCGATGTGGACTTCCAGGACGCTTTCGTCGAGGGATGGACGGCGCCAGTCCGGCCCGAAGCGGTTGTTGGTGATCAGCACCGCCAGCGCTTCCACCTGCTCGCGCCTGCTATCGGTGCGGATATCGAGCGTGAAGGGATAGGTTCGCTGCAACGCGCGGAGTGCCGCCAGACCGACGCCGAACAATCGCCCGAGCTTGTGGCCCCGCACCTCTTCGCGGGCGCGGGCCATCTCGCTGAAAAACCCGAGCCCCGACAGGGAATGAAATGAGCGGCCGTTGACGCGGGCGAGATCGACCTTGCGCGGCCGCGCATCGCCGATCGCTTCAATGGCTTCTTCGATATTGGCCGGCATGCCGAGGTCGCGCGCGAACAGGTTCATCGTACCGAACGGCAAGACGCCAAGCGTCTTCGATGTGCCCCCGAGGGCGTGCACCGCGGCGTTCACCGAGCCGTCTCCACCGCCCACGATCAAGGTGGAAATCTCGCTCTGTGCCGCGCGCTCGATTTCATCCCTGAGCGAGCCCGGCCGCACCAGCCGGATCTCAACGTCCTCCGAGCGGTCCTTCAAAGAGGAGGCAAGCGCGTCGCACACGCGCTCTGCACCGGCGTCGATGATCGCGCCAGCACGTGCATTCAGGAGGACGAGCGTCTTGGCCATCCATCAGACCCGGTGTGAGGCGGGGATACACCGGATCGATGCATCCTAAATGACGGCCCTGCTAACGCGCGAAAGGCATATTCGTTTCAGGCCTGGACCGTATCTCGCGGGATCGGACGCGGCCGGCCTTCCTCGTCGATGGCGACGAAGGTGAAATTCGCGTCGGTCACCTTCTCGTGGTGGTGCGTCATGAACCGGCGCGCCCAGGCCTCGATGTGGATCTTCATCGAGGTCCGCCCGACCTTTTCGACGTCCGTATAGACTTCCAGCACATCGCCGACCTTGACCGGCCGGATGAAGGTCATCGCCTCGATCGCGATCGTGACGACGCGGCCCTTGGCCCGCTCGACCGAAGCAATGCCGCCGGCCTGATCCATGCGCGAGAGAACCCAGCCGCCGAAGATGTCGCCATTGGCGTTGGTATCCGCAGGCATCGCGATCACCCGCACGGTGAGCGAGCCACGCGGCCTGCCGTCGGTTGTCGTCTCACCTGTCATGAATCGCTTTCCGCCCTTGTGCTGCCACCATGCCTGTATGCAATGCTTCGCCGTTCGACGCCAAGGCGGTTCTGGCAGCAGAACGCCGCCGGATGCAGCCCAAACCCTGGTCATCCATGCCCGGAGTTCGTCTCATACCCCGCGACCCGCTTTACCGGCTTCTGCTCGTGAATCTTGCGGCCGGCGTGGCCGCGGCGCTGATCCTGATGGGCGGGCTGCTACTGCTCAATCCCGCGAACCTGCGCGGTCTGATCCTGTCGGACGCTTCGCCCGGGACCGCACTGGCGCTGCTGCTGTTCGGCTTTGTGATCACGTTCGGCAGCGCGGCCATGGGCACGGCGATCATGACGATCGGCCGGCGACGCAGGCCGCCCTCCGGCGGCAAGCCTGCGGGCTCCGATCCGCTCGCGGTGCGGGCGACCGTGCGCGGGACCACGGCCCCTATCCGCTGATTGAGGTTGGTCCACCCGCGCCATCATGAGAATGGCGGGGCGCATTTCGCGCTCAGTTGCGCTCCGGTCCGTCCTCGACATGGAAACGATGCAGGACGCGGTGAAACACCGGGGCCAGGATGAGAGCGGCCGCGATCAGAATGATGAGGCCGGACAGCAGCGCGTAAAAGCCGGCGAACACCTTGGCATTCGGGTTCTTGAGATCGTCGAACACGCCCATCCCGGACAGGATCATGGCCGCGTTCACGAACGAGTCGACCAGACCCATCCCCTCGAAATAGGCGTAGCCCGCCATACCGATCGCAAGACCTGCAGTGGTCACCGCGCCCCACAGCACGACCGCCAGCCCCATGCGCGCAACAAAGACCGGGCGCGCGGCGACGCGCTCGGTTCGATGCTCGAGCCTCGCCAGCCGCCCAAGGCCGATTGCGCGCTTGAGTGATGTCATGGAAGTGCAGGTCCGATTCGGCTTCGCACATGATAGGCCAAGCGCGGACGCCGCGCCGGCCAAGGCAGCAAAGTCGTCATCCAAAAGAGACCCGGCCACACGAACCTTGCCCGCCGCAGCGCGTTTCACCTTCAGGCACGCGCCGCGTGGCAACCGGCCGCAACGGGGATGTCGGACGCAGTTGATTTTGCCGGTTTCTGACTGCGACACCAACGCATCGGTACGCGTCGGCGTCTAACCCGTTCGCGGCGCGTGCTTTATTGGCTCCAAAACGGGCAGATGCACGTTTCGGCGCGCGGAACTGCCGCGGCCGGTCACTTCTAAAGCCACAATTGCCGTGCGATATTGGCCCGGATTTCCGAACACCGAGGCCTTCCGCATGTCCCCCCGATTGCCTGCCCTGCCCGCCGCGATGTGCATCTTCGCGCTGTGCCTCTTCGCGACGCCCGCGGCCGCCGTGCAATGCGGCGGCGATTTCAACGCCTTCATCGCGAATTTCTCCCGCGAGGCCGTCGGCAAGGGCATCTCGCAGGGCGTGATCGCGCAGGGCTTTGCCGGCATCACGCAGGACCCGAAGGTGATGGAATTCGACCGCCGCCAGCGCGGCACCTTCAAGAAGACCTTCGAGGAATATGCCGCGACCAGAGTCGGCGCCGCGCGGGTCAATCGCGCCAAGCAGATGATGAAGAAGCACGCGCCGCTGCTTTCCCGCGTCGAGCAGCAATTCGGCGTGCCGAAGGAGCTTGTGGTCGCGATCTGGACCATGGAAACCGACAACGGCGCCGACATGGGCAAGCTGCCGGTGATCCGCACGCTGGCGACGCTGGCGCATGACTGCCGGCGCACCGACCTGTTCCAGCGCGAATTGTTCGCCGCCCTGCAGATCCTGCAGCGCCAGGACCTGCCGCAAAAGGAAATGATCGGCGCCTATGCCGGCGAGATCGGGCAGACCCAGTTCCTGCCCTCGTCCTACATCAAGTATGGCGTCGACTTCGACGGCAGCGGCCATGTTGACCTGCGCCGCTCGGTGCCGGACGTGCTCGCCTCGACTGCGAACCTCCTCAAGATGAATGGCTGGCAGCGCGGGCAGCCCTTCAACATGGGCACGCAGAATTTCGAGGTGATGCGCGAGTGGAACCGCTCCGAGGTTTACCGCCGCACGCTGCATTACTTCGCCGAGCAGCTGAAGCAGTAGCGCCGCCGGCTTTCCACCGGCTTCGACCAAAGACTCCGCCGCGACTATTGCAACGCAACACAAAATGTGTTGCGATGCACCATCGTCGTGATGGCGGAGGGCCCCGGTGGCGAGTGCGAAGTTCCTCCTTCGGCGGGCGATGGCCTGTGCCAGGCTTGCCAGGGAAACCGAAGACGACGAGTGCCGCGAGCGCTGCCTGCGCCTCGAGCGGCTTTACCTGCAGATGGCCGATGCCGAGGGCGCCCCGGGCGCCCCGGACCTCTCTGACGACCGCACCACGCTGCATTCCTGACATTTTCGCCTGACGCTCCTGCCCGACGGCATGGGCGGCCGCGCTGTGCGTGGCGCGACGATCCTTATTGCAGACATGCGATGCGGCCCTGTTGTTTGAAGGCGCGGGCGCGCCGTTAGTCCCTCCTGCATTCCCTCCCTTCCAGCTGGCGCATATCGGGATAGCCCGACATGCGCGCCGCAAGGGCGCGCGGAACGCCGGGCTTCCGGGAAGCCCGCAGCCTCGTGTGGTGCCCCGCTTTCACGGGGCATGATAGGC
>NZ_DATMRV010000234.1:0-19756 GCF_035565795.1 Pseudorhodoplanes sp. | reverse complement strand
ATTAACGAGCGCGCCGCTACGGTCCGTTCCGGCCGCCCATGACGGCCGCAGGCGTCTCGGCAGGAGCTGGTGCCTGTCGCATCGCTGCCGGGGGGAATGCGCCGCGTGACCGATCTGTTCGTCAGGAAATCCTTCACCGACCTGAAACGGGAGGCGGAGAGCGAGAGCCGTTCCGCACTCCGGCGCACGCTGTCCGCGTCAAGCCTCGTCGCGCTCGGCATCGGCTGCATCATCGGCGCCGGCATCTTCGTCCTGACCGGCAATGCCGCCGCGACCAATGCGGGGCCTGCGGTCTCGCTGTCATTCCTGCTCAGCGCGCTGGTCTGCGCGCTTGCCGGACTCTGCTATGCCGAGATGGCGGCCAGCGTCCCGGTCGCGGGCAGCGCCTATACCTATTCATACGCCACGCTCGGCGAGTTCGTCGCCTGGATCATCGGCTGGGATCTGATCCTGGAATATGCGTTCGGCGCAACGGCCGTCGCCATCGGCTGGTCCGGCTATGTCGTGAGCTTCCTGAGCGACGTCGGACTGCCGATCTCGCCGCGGCTCGCGTCCTCACCGCTGGCCTATGACGCGACGACCGGCGTCTGGTCCTTGACCGGCGCGCTGGTGAACCTGCCGGCCATGCTGATCATCGCCGCCATGACGGCCCTGCTGATCGTCGGCACCAACGAATCCTCCCGCGTCAACAACATCATCGTCGCGATCAAGGTGACGATCGTGGTCCTGTTCATCGTCGCTGGCGCGTTCTATTTCGACACCAGCAACTGGGTCACCGCGGCCAATCCCAAGGGCGATTTCATTCCGCCGAACGAAGGCTCCGGCGTGTTCGGCTGGAGCGGCGTGCTGCGGGGCGCGGCGATCGTTTTCTTCGCCTATATCGGTTTCGACGCCGTCTCGACCGCGGCGCAGGAGGCGAAGAACCCGCGCCGGGACATGCCGATCGGCATCCTCGGCTCGCTTCTCATCTGCGGCGTTCTGTACGTCCTCGTGAGCATGGTGCTCACCGGCATCGTCCCCTATGACCGGCTGAACGTCGCCGATCCGATTGCCGTCGGCATCGACGCGACGGGGCTGACCTGGCTCGAGCCGCTGGTGAAGCTGGGCGCGGTGCTCGGCCTGACTTCGGCGATCCTTGTGCTGCTGCTCGGCCAGGCGCGCATCTTCTTCTCGATGTCGCGCGACAGACTGTTGCCGGCATGGGGCGCACGGATTCATCCGCGCTTTCGCACCCCCTATGTGAGTTCGCTGCTGATCGCAGCCGTCGTCATGGTTTTCGCGGGCACGTTGCCGATCAACATGGTCGCGCAGCTGGTTTCGATCGGCACACTGATGGCGTTCGCCATCGTCTGCATCGGCGTGCTGGTGCTGCGCGTGCGGCAGCCGGACATGCCGCGCTCGTTCAAGGCACCGGCCATCTGGCTCGTGGCGCCCGCCGGCGCTCTGTCCGCCATCCTGCTCATGCTGGGTCTGCCGGGCGACACCTGGCTGCGCCTCGTGATCTGGGCCGCGATCGGGCTGTGCATCTATTTCTTCTACGGCGTCCGCAACAGCCGAGCCCGCGCGGCCGCGATACCTGCCGACGCCGGCGGCGCCGCCGGCAGCCCGGCGCGATCAGGCATCTGATCGCGCCGTCGCGGCGAAGCGCTACTCGATCTTGATGTCGAGCTTCTTCATCAGCGCTTCGTACTTCGCGATATCGGCGTTGTAAAAAGCGCCCCATTCCTCCGGCGTGCCGGCGCCATTCTCGGCGCCGAGCGTCTCCATCAGCCTGGCGAGTTCGGGCGTCGCGAGGATCGCGCGCATCTCACTGTTGAAGCGCTCGGTGATGGCGCGCGGGGTCCCGGACTTGATGGCGACGCCATGCCACTGCGCAAGGTCGAAATCGGCGAAGCCGAGTTCCTGCATGGTCGGCACGTCGGGTATCGACGGGCGCGCATGTGGGGTGTCAGGACGAAAACCCCAAGCTCTTGTTGGAACAATGGCTGAACTCCGGGCGGGCCTAACGGGCCCTGTCGGGACAGCGGGTAGCGGATTGGACCGACGATGGGAAGCGTACCGCCGGTAAAGCCGATATGCCGACGCCGACGGGATGCCGGCATCGGCGGTACTTGAACGGCAGCACCGGCGTCAGCCGGTACTCACTTCGTGAAGTCGAGCAGCTTCCAGTCCCCGTCCTTGATCTGCACCGTGATCACGGCGCGATCATCGACGCCGTAGGAATTGCCGTCGCGGAACACGTACACGCCGCTGGTGCCGACCACCTCGCGCTGCGCGCGAATTTCATCGCGCAGGGCGGCACGGAATTCCGGCGTACCCGGCTTGGCTTTTTTCAGGGCGCCTGGAATTGCGCTCGCAATGACCCGCGAGCCGTCATAGCCATAAGCGGCAACGCTGTTCCAGCTCCCCACTCCGTTCCTGGCTTCGAATTCACGAACGAAATCGGCAGACACTTTCTTGCTCGGAACGCCGTCGGGCAATTGAGAGAAAGCACCGACCGGCCCGGTCGCGGCGATCGCGCCTTCGACCGCCTTGCCGCCGAGACGCAGGAAGTCCTTCATGAAGACTCCGGGCGTGTTGTAGACAGGCCCCTTGTAGCCGCGCTCCGAAAGCGTGATGTGCGGCAGAGCGCCCGGCGTGCCCGAGCCTCCAACGAAGACAGCATCCGGCTTGGCAGCCATGATCTTGAGGATCTGGCCGGTGATGCTGGTATCGGATCGGGCGAAGCGTTCGCTCGCGACGATGGACAGTCCCTCCTTCGCGGCGACGTCCTTCAGCGCATTGAAACAGAGATCGCCGAACGGATCGCTGAAGCCGATGAACGCAACGGTCTTCACGTTCTTCTTTTTCATGTCGCGGACCAGAGCGCCAACCCACAAATTCGCGGGCGACGGGATGGTGACGAGCCATTTGGAATTGTCTGCCGCGTAGACTGCGGGTGCGAGCGAGATCAGTTGAACCTGCTCGCGCGAGGCCACGGCAGCCATGGCGAGCGCAGCAGGAGTTCCGGCGCCGCCGATCAACAGATCGACTTTTTCGTCGGTGATGAGCTTCTGCGCGTTGCGCACGGCGGCAGAAGGATCGGACGCGTCGTCGAGGAAAATGAGCTGCACCTTCTCGCCTGCGACTTCCGGCGGCATGAGCTCGATGCCCTTCTTGATCGGAATGCCAAGTGCGGAAATTGGTCCGGTCAACGGCAACACCACTCCGATCTTTACGTCAGCGGACGCGCTTCCCATGCCGATGGCGAATGCACCGGCGAGCAGACTGATCCTCACAGCAAAGTTTCGCACGCTCTCCTCCTGGCTGCTTTTGGTTGACCGCAAGCAAAGCATAGTTCAAAATCATAGACAAGTTCAATATAATGAACTTGTGGGAGGAGCCTCTTGAAAACCCAGGTTGTGCGCGTCCGGGGACCTGAAACCGAAGTTCTCGAATGCGGAAACGGTTCACCTCTTCTCTTTCTGCATTCAGGCGCCGGTCCGAATACGCATTCGACCGAATATCTTGAGCGACTCGGAGAGCGGTTCAGGGTCATCGCTCCATTCCATCCGGGTTTCGGATCGCTGCCGCGGCCGCGCTCGTTCCGCAGCGTCAGTGACATCGCCTATTTCTATCTCGACCTCATCGCACAATGGCGACTGCACGATGTCGTGCTGGTCGGGGCAGGTCTTGGAGGCTGGATCGCGAGCGAGATCGCAATCCGCACGACCGCCCCGCTATCGCGCCTCGTGCTGGTGAGCCCGTTCGGGATCAAGGTCGGCGGACGCGAGGAGCGGGATTTCGTCGACGTTCATGCCATGTCGCCCGAGCAGCGCGCCGCTCTGGAATTCAACACGCCGGCCTACGCGTCGATCGACTACAGCGGCAAGACCGACGCTGAACTCACGATTCTGGCGCGCGGACGCGAGGCGGAAGCGCATTACGGCTGGGAGCCGTACATGCACAACCCGTCACTGCGACAATGGCTGCACCGGATCAACGTGCCGGTAACGCTCCTGCGCGGAGCGGACGAGCGCGTCATCGCACGGCGCAACCATGAGGCCTATGTCGATGAAATCCCCGATTGCGAATTGCTGACGATCGATGGCGCCGGACACCATCCGCACCTCGATGCTCCCGCGGACTTCGTGACAGCGGTGATCGCCTCGGGCGCAAGCCGCAAGCCCAGTGTCGTCGCTGTCTGAAGAGGTCCCATAATGCGCGTCTATCATTTCTCGGAAATGCCCTACCCCGCCGCCTGGGAACACGCCGAGCGCGAGCCGATCCGGGTGAGCCTGCCAAACAAATATTACGATCCGAAGCTTGGCGCGGACCTGCTGAACCAGCGTCTCGACGAATACATGCTGGCGGACGAACTCGGCTTCGACCTGATGTTCAACGAACATCGATCGACGACGACCTGTGTCGTCCCGTCCTGCATCCCCACCATCGCAATGATGGCACGCCAGACGAGGAAAGCCCGCTTGCTGGCTCTTGGTGCAACCATCGGCGTTCGCCGCGACCCGATCATGGTCGCGGAGGAACTGTCCTTCATCGATGTCGTGTCGCGCGGGCGGCTCGATCTCGGCCTGCTCAAGGGCTATCCGGCCGAGATCGCCCCCTCGAACATGAACCCCGCGGGCGTGAATTCCCGTTACTGGGAAGCGCACGACCTGATCGTCAAGGCAATGTCCAACCGCGAAGGCCCCTTCAACTGGGAGGGCGAGCACTTCCACTATCGCCAGGTCAATATCTTGCCGCGCCCCTACCAGGAGCCGCACCCGCCGATCTGGGTCAGCTGCTTCTCGCCATTCAGTGCGGTTGAAGTGGCGGATCGCGGCTATGTCTGCGCCGCCAGCCTCGACTTCAACATGACCGTCGGCATCTTCAACGCCTACCGCAAGCGCTACTCCGAACTGGGCCGACCGGCGCCCGGGCTGGATCGGTTCGCCTATCTGTGCCTCGTCGCCGTCGGCAACACGGAAGAGGAAGGATACGAAAGACTGTCGAAGGTGCGCGGCTGGGTCTGGTCTTCGGGCCAGACGCCGGAACAATATCTCAACCCACCAGGCTTCAATCCGATTGCGGCGAATGTCGCGATGATGAAGCGGCATCCGAACAAATCGAGCTGGACCCACCACACGGTCGGACGCAGCGGCAATGCTTTCAATCCCTCGACAGGACCGGTTCGAAATCTGTTGGATTCGGGAATGGGATTTGCAGGAACACCTGATCAGGTCTTTGAGCAGATCCGCGAGTTTCATCAATCCGTTGGCGGTTTCGGCAGCCTTCTTGCTATGATGCAGGGCGGTGATTTGTCCCACGCGGAAACGACGGACAGCCTGCGCCTGTTCGCAAGGGACGTTCTCCCGAGACTGAAAGAGCTCGGTATCCCCGACCCGGCGCAGCGGGTCGCATAACCCAGGCGGCGGACGCGTGCAGAAAAAGGCAGCAAGAGCGCAGACAGGAACGGAATCGTCGCCGACAAAATCCGCCGACCGCGCTCTCGACGTTCTGGAATTCGTTGCACACGCTCCATCACCGCCATCTCTCCCCGAGATGTCTCAGCAGCTCGGCATCCCGCGCAGTTCGCTTTCGCTGCTGCTCGGGACGCTGGTACGGCGAGGATATCTGGAGCATATCGACCAGCGCGGCGGCTACCGGCTCGGCCTCGCGAGCGAACGCCTTGCCGTTCAGGTGACCCGATCCCGCGGCGCCGGCGAACGATTCGTCGCCGTGCTGCGCGACATCTCAGCACGTCTGAACGAGACATCGGGCTATTACGAGCGGCGCGACGATTTCATCGAATGCATCGAGACTGAACCGTGCCGCCAGGCGCTGGCTTTCAGAATGCATCAGGGTGAACGCGTCAGGCTCTACGCGAACTCCTGCGGAAAAGCCGTGCTCGCCCACATGGAGCCCGCAGAACTCAAAGACTATCTCGCGCGGACCGAACTGCGTCCCTATACCGGCGCCACGGTCTTGCGGCCGCGCGACCTGATGCAACAGCTCGACGAAATCAGGAAGACGGGTGTCTCACGATCGTTCGGAGAATATATCGCCGGCATTATCGCCGTCGCGGTGCCGCTATTCACGGACGGCAAGGTCACAAGCGCTATCAATGTGGCGCTGCCGGAAAGCCGCTATAGCGCCGAGATCGACGACATGATCGTGGAGCAGCTGCATGCATCGGCGCGCAAGCTGAATGCCGCCGCAAAAACCTGACGCGCCCTCTCACCGTCCGCCTCCGGCCGCGGCGGCCCTCGACGCCGGCCGTTCCGCCGGGTCCTGCGATTCCAGAACAGCCGTGAGGAGTTTGACTGCCTGGCGTCGGCTCTTGAGCTTCATGACGCTCTGTCCGTCGACGATAATGACGTAGCAATCTTCCTGTTTGACGATCTCGTATTGCATCCATCATGTCCAATTGCGCCTGGCAAATGCTTTTGCCGTCGCGCGGGGTCGCATGTGCGGGCCTGGACGGTTAGCGCAGTCTTAACATCGCGGCATGTTCGATTTTATTCGCGAGATATGCACAGAATTGGACAGGGATTAAACCCGTAGAAATTTTTCATAAAATGATCACGATATGGCAGCCGTCGAGGTCGGCGGGTCTGGCAATGAGGAGTTTGCGATTACAATGGCTCACCATCGTCTTGAGGCTTCGCCCGACACCGTCCACTGGGGCCATTTCGACGCAAGACTATCTCCGGCACTCACGATCGACAGCGGCGACACGGTGACGATCACCACCGTCTCGGGACTCGCCGGCATGCTGCCCGCAGCCGATTCAGGGTTCACGATCGCGCCGGCGCTGTCGGCCATTCACGGCAAGCTCGAGCCTAAACTCGGGCCGCATATCTGCACCGGTCCGGTGGTCATTCGCGACGCGAAGGCGGGCGATATACTGGAGGTGCGCATCAAGGCGGTCGAGCTTCTCGACGACTGGGGATTCAACCTGATCCTCCCCGGCGCCGGTGGACTGCCGGACGACTTCACAGAACAGCGCCTCATCTTCATCGGTCTCGACAAGCAGAAGAAGGTCGGGCGTCTGCCGTGGGGTGCCGATATTCCGCTGCGCCCGTTCTTCGGCGTGATGGGTGTTGCGCCATCGCCCACGCTGGGCACTGTCTCGTCGGTCCCGCCCGGAAGCCATGGCGGCAATATCGACAACAAGGAACTGGTGCCGGGCGCCATACTGTATCTGCCGATCCATGTCGACGGAGCACTGTTTTCGGTCGGCGACGGTCATGGTGCCCAAGGCGACGGTGAAGTCTGTCTCACTGCGATCGAAACAGGCTTGTCCGGAACCTTCGAACTGCACCTGCACAAGAGCAAGGCCGGCAGCAAGCCGCTGGAATGGCCGTATGCGGAAACCCCCACGCACCTCATTACGATGGCGTTCGATTCCGATCTCGATGTCTGCGCCTCCACTGCCCTGCGCGACATGATTGCCGCAATCTGCGCGCGCACCGGGCTCTCGCGTGAGGATGCCTATACGCTCTGCAGTCTCGCTGCGGATCTGCGTGTGACGCAGATCGTCAACGGCAACAAGGGCGTGCACGTGATGCTGGACAAGACCTATCTCAAGCGGACCTGATAACCGCCGTCCGCTGCCAGCAATTCAGCCCTGCAGCACCGGGACACCGATGATGAGCGGGTGAACCAGCAGCACGATCGCGGCATATATCACCGTACCAACAACCAGCGCGACGACATCTGCCGGCCATCCGCCATTGCGGGTGTCCGGCGTGCCCTGATCGCTGCGGCGCTTGAGCGAGATGCGGTCGAACACCGCCCACGCGAGGATCGATCCGAACAGGATGACCGAGCCGAGGTCGCCATTGGCGATCAGATGCGCGAGGGCCCAAATCTTCACACCCACCAGCATGGGGTGCTTCAGCACGCGCTTGATGTTTCCGGGAATATAGGCCGCGACGATGCAAACGATGGCGAGCCAGTTAAGTTGCAGCGCAAGATGCCGGGCCCAGACCGGCGGGTACCAGAGATTGACCCATTCATTCGCGCGGTAGCGCGCAAAACCATAGGCGATCAGGATAATACCGATGGCCGACAGGATGGAGAACGCGATCTTGTAGGGGCCTTCGCCAATCCGGGCGATCAGCCGGGCGCGCGCGTCGCGCCGTGTCACGAAGACATGCGGCACGAAAAAAACGATCAGTCCGAAAACGAGCGTGCTAAGACCCATCGGTGGCTACTTGAGTCTGTACGGAGGAATTCCAGTAAAGGCTAGCGCGACGCGGCTGGCAAGCCCGCGCTGGCGAACAGACGGCCAAGTTTTACGGGGTGGGACTCATGTTGAGGATTGCAGCGATCGCAATCGCCATGGCGACCGGCGCACTCGCGCCTGCACAGGCACAGACTTGGCCGGCCAAGACCGTTCGCATCATCGTGCCATTCGGACCGGGCTCCACGCCCGACATTGTAGCGCGTCTCCTTGGCGAGCAGTTGCAGACAAAATATCCCGCTTCCGCCTTCGTGATCGAGAACAAGACCGGGGCTAGCGGCAACACCGGAACGGATGCCGTGGCCAAGGCCGCGCCCGACGGCACGACAATCGGCGTCTCGATCGGCGGCCCGCTGGCCATCAACACGCTTCTGTTCGCGAAATTGCCCTATGACCCGCAGAAGGATATCGCCCCGATCACCCAACTCGTCACGATGCCGAGCGCACTCGCGGTGCATCCCGATCTTGGCGTCAAGTCGGTCGCGGACCTGATCGAGCTCCTGAAGAAGGAGCCGGGCAAATACAATTTCGGTTCGATAGGCAATGGTTCGCTCTCGCATCTGACGATGGAGGCGATCGCGCAGAAGAGCGGCGCGCAGATGGTGCATATTCCGTACGCGTCCTCCCCCGCCGCGATGACCGCCCTCATGCGCGGCGATGTGCATATGGCCGTGCTGCCGGCGATTTCGGTGACGCCGCATTCCGATCTCGGCAAGGTGACGATCATCGCCGTCTCGCTGCCGAAGCGATCGCCTTATCTCTCCAACATCCCGACGCTGAAAGAATCCGGCGTGGACGTCGAGGCCGACACATGGATGGGCCTGATCGCGCCGGGCGGCACGCCGCCGGCGCTGGTCTCCGCCATTCATAAGGACGTGACCGAAGCGCTGGCCGCACGCACGGTGCGCGACAAACTCGCAACGCAATACATGGAGCCGGTCGGCAACAGCCCCGCCGAGTTCCGCGCGGTTATCGACGCCGAGATCGCCCGCTGGTCGCCGGTGATCAAGGCCGGCAACGTGAAGATCAACTGACCGGCATTCCCGAGCCGTTGCTGCCGCACAACGGACTTGCGTGGGTATGGCGGCGCATGTGGGGCGGACAACTGCCGCCGCCGAAATAGCGCGGGCTATTTCCTGAAGGCGGCCTTGTAATCGTCCGGCTTGAAACCGACGAGCAGCGCCTTGCCGGTTTCGAGCACCGGACGCTTGATCATGGACGGCTGCTCCATCATCAGCTTCATCGCCTTCGTGGCCGTCAGTCCTTCCTTGTCCGCGTCGGGAAGCTTGCGGAATGTCGTGCCGGCGCGATTGAGCAGCGTCTCCCAGCCCACCTGCTTGCTCCAGCGATCGAGATGCGCCTTGTCGATGCCGGCGGTCTTGTAATCGTGGAAGGCGTAATCGACACCGGCCTTGTCGAGCCAAGCGCGCGCCTTCTTCATCGTGTCGCAGTTCTTGATGCCGTAGATCGTCACAGTCATACAGCGCACTCCAAGTTGCGCGACCTCTAGCATGTGCGCCCGCCCGCCCGAACATGGCGGACAATGGGTGTGGACAACGCCTGCTTTCGCCGGATGCACCGGATTTTCGTGTCCCGCGCCCAAGTCCGGCGAGCATCAGAATCGTGGGCATGCATACAATCTGCCCTGACGCGACACCCTGACCCATCGAATTTCCGCCTGTTTCTGGTTGACAGGAGCCGATGTTGTATACAGCCTGCCGGTCAGGAACACAGCAAACCAAAATGATGGACGCCCCCTCCCCGCAAAACGTCACTGCGCTGCTGAAGCTGCGCGAGCTCATTCTGAGTGGCGAAGTAAAGGCCGGCGAGCGGTTGTCCGAACTCGCGCTGGCGGAGCGGCTTGGTGTGTCCCGCACACCCATCCGGACAGCGATGATGCGGCTCGAGCAGGAAGGCCTCACGCATCCGATCCCGACCGGCGGTTACGCGGTGTCAGCATTCGGCGAACGTGACATCCACGCCGCCATCGAGATCCGCGGCACGCTGGAAGGGCTCGCCGCTCGGCTTGCGGCTGAACGCCGGCCGACGCCGGAGAACTTGTTAGCGCTCAAGGATTGTCTGACCGCACTCGACGACCTCGTGATCGGTCGCGGCGTCACCACCGACAATTTCTCGCGATATGTCGAACTGAACGAACGCTTTCATCAGATCATCATCGATCTTGCAGACAGCCCCGTGCTCTCGCGACAGATCGCACTCGCCGTCGCGCTGCCCTTCGCATCGGCATCGGCCTTCGTGAATGTGCAGGCAAGCCTGGCGGAAACGCGCATCCTGTTCACTGTGGCGCAGGATCATCATCGCTGTGTCGTGCGTGCGCTCGAGGATGGCGAAGGTGAGCGCGCCGAGTCGCTGATGCGCGAACACGCACGGCTTGCGCGCCGCAATCTCGAACTTGCGTTGCGCAGCCACCAGACTCGCGACCTCGTTCCGGGCTCGCCGCTGATTAGGTTCAAGACCCTTGTTGCTGTATGAGTTGGTTCTCATTTTTCAACGAAAATAACATCGGAGGAATGCAAAATGAGAAATTCGTTATTGTGCATGACGGCCTTGTCCGTCCTAGGGCTGGTTGCGCCGGCCGCCGCGCAGGACAAGCCGGTCGAATTGCGGTTCTCGCACTGGGTGCCTCCGCAGCATCCGATGCATGCCGCGGCAGTCGCATGGGCTGAATCGATCGGCAAGGCATCGAACGGCACGATCAAGGTCACGATCTACCCGTCACAGCAGCTCGGCAAGGCCTTCGACCATTACAACATGGCGCGCGACGGCATCGTCGACATCTCGCACGTCAATCCCGGCTACGAGCCCGGGCGTTTCCCGATCGTGGCTGCCGTCGAGCTGCCCTTCATCTTCAACAACTCGAAGGAAGGCAGCGCGGCGATGGACGAATGGTATCGCAAGTATGCCGACAAGGAGATGAAGGACGTCAAGTATTGCCTCATGTTCGCGCACGACCCCGGCACCTTCCACTTCACGAAGAAGAAGGTTCAGGTCCCGACCGACATGAGCGGCCTGAAATTCCGTCCGGCCAATGCGGTGATCGCGAGCTGGATGCGTTCGCTCGGCGCCACCAACGTGCAGGCTGCGGCGCCGGAAATCCGTGACGTCCTCGAAAAGGGCGTGGCGGAAGGCGCGGGCTCGCCCTGGGGTTCGGTCGGCCTGTTCGGCATCGACAAGGTGACCCAGTATCACATCGATGCGCCGATCTATGTCTCCGAGCAAGTCTGGGTGCTGAACCCGGCCACCTACGCGAAGCTGTCGCCTGCGCAGAAGAAGGTGATGGACGAGCATTGCTCGAGCGACTGGTCGCTGAAGATCGCAACGCCATGGGCCGACTACGAGTCCGGCGGCAAGGCGAAGATCAAAGCGATGCAGGGACACGACGTCTATCCCCTCACGCCCGATCAGCTCGCAGCATGGCGCAAGTCCGCAGAGCCGATCGTCGCCAACTGGGAGGCCGACGTGAAGAAGACCGGCCAGGATCCCAAGGCCGTGCTTGACGACCTGAAGAAGACGGTCGCAAAGCGTAACTCGGCCTACTAGAAGGCCTACGACAAGCCGAGGCGCGGCGAGCGGCCGCGCCTCATTTTTTCTCTCAGACTTCCTCCACCAAGAAACCTCAAAAGGCAGAGCAATGAAGCGTAGCGAAAACCGCATCCTCACCACCCATGTCGGCAGCCTCGTCCGTTCGAAGGCGGCGATCGAGGCGGTCAGGGCCAACGATCAGAAGAAACTCGATGCGGAAGTCGCCGACATTGTCGCGCGTCAGGCCAAGGCCGGCATCGACATTGTCAACGACGGGGAATACGGCAAGTCGGGCTGGGCCAACTACATCCTCGGACGCCTGAGCGGATTCGAATACCGCCCGGACAAGATGTATGAGGCGGTCTGGCTCGGCCGCGATCGCATCCGCTTCAACGACTTCATGAAGGAGCAGTTTCCGCGTGGCGCGGCCGGTTCGCCTGGCCATGCCTGCGTCGGCCCGATCACCTATACCGGGCACGAGGCCGTACGAGGCAACCTCGCCGCGCTGAAAGCCGCCACCGAAAAGACCAAGACCGAGGACGTTTTCTTCACTGCGGTGGCGCCCGCGAGCGTCGGCTACGACGCCGAGAACGAATATTACAAGAACGAAGAAGACTATGTGTTCGCGATCGCCAACGCGCTGCGCGAGGAATATCTCGAGATCATCAAGGCCGGCTTCGTGCTGCAGGTCGACGACGCCGTGCTGGCGAACATGTTTGATCATCTCACGCAGGAGAGCCCGAAGAAGTATTACGACTGGGCCGAGCTGCGCGTTGCGGCGCTGAACAAGGCGCTGGAAGGCATCCCGGAAGATCGCATCCGCTATCACATCTGCTTCGGCAGCTGGCATGTGCCGCATGTCGCCGACGCCAAGCTCTCCGACATCGCCGACCTGATGCTGAAGGTGAAGGCCGGCGCCTATTCGATCGAGGCCGCCAACGTGCGCCATGAGCACGAATGGAAACTGTGGAAGACGAAGAAGCTGCCGGCCGGCAAGATCCTGATCCCGGGCATCATCACGCACCACACCACGACGGTGGAGCATCCCGAGCTCGTCGCCGAGCGCATCGTCAATTTCGCCGGCGCGATCGGCAAGGAAAACCTGATCGCTGGCACCGATTGCGGCTTCGCTCAGGGCGAGACCACACAGCGTGTGCACCCGCAGGTGATGTGGGCGAAGTTCGAGAGCCTCGCGGAAGGCGCGCGGATGGCCAGCAAGCAGCTCTGGGGTTAACAGCCTAAGGCGCGCGTCAACCCTTGCGGTTGTCGTGCGCCTTGCGGCCGCCGCGCTCCAGCGCCTGCGGCGGTATCGTCGTCAACAGACGCCTCGACAAATCGGTGGAGCGGCGGGCGAGTTCCGCCGCTCCATCGTGCAAGTGCGCCGACTCCTTCACATCGCGAACATTGTTCTCCATGTCCTCGGCGGACCAGCCGCGGCTATGCGCGATGTAAGGAAATTGCGGAAAGTGAAAGCCAAGCTCGGCGAAAAAACCGAGCATCTGTCCGGCGACGCCCTGCACATTGTCCTGCCCGCCGACGATGATGAACGACGCCACCTTGTTGCGAATCATCACCCGGTTGCGCGTCGTCACCTGGTTCTGGATGCAGTTCAGCCGCTCCGCCATCTTGAAGTAGAGCGCACTCGCCTGCCCCCACCGGATCGGCGTCGCGATGATCATCACATCGGCCCAATGAACCAGCGCCTCGTACACGGCGTCGAGTTCGTCCTTCGGATCCATCTGCGTGATCGAGCACGGCCATGTGCAGGCCCGCGCGGCCTTTGAGTAATAGCCCTCGCAGCTGCGAAACTTCAGATCGTTCAGCTTGATCAGCCGCGTCTCGCATCCGTCTTCGGCGGCGGCCCTGAGCGCCGAGGCGAGCAGATCGTCCGATCCGGAATAACGCGGCGCCTTTGAATCCATCGCTGTCGTGGACAATCCCGCGACGCGGATGGGGCCTTCGGCGCGTACGATCGGACGCGCAAGCGGATGCGGCTCGTGCGGCGCGCGGTGACGCGCGGTGCCGGCCTTCACGTTGACCATCACGCGGCCGGCCTCGACCTTCACCGGAAAAGCGGGAACGCGATCGTCCTCGAAACCCGGTTCGCCGAGGCCGGTGACGCGGTGAAACTTCCATTGATGCCACGGGCAGACGACGTAGTCGCCGTCGAGCGTCCCCTCGCCCAGCGGACCGCCGGCATGGTTGCAGATGTTGTGTATGGCCCCGAATTGACCGTTCACGCAGGTCAGCGCGACATCGATCGTTCCCGCGCGGTGCCGCTGTACGGGCCGATTTGACAATGTCTCGGCCGAACCGAGATCGATCCACTCCTCGTCCATGGGCCCGTCCCGCTCTGCATAAGCCCTGTAATGATCGGGCTGGCACAAGCGCAATCTATGCCAATGAGGGGCCACTGCAATGCGGCGGTCGACGCCTCGCCCCCGCCGGCGCAGGCGGGCTCGTCCAGCATCTCGGCGGCAAGCAGCCGCTCGAGGCGATCCGGGTTTGCATTCCCCCGGAGCCATCGCTGCCGCCTTTTCGGGCTTCGGCCGTCGCCGCCTGGCTGATAAAGTTGCTGCACGAGTAGAAGCGGTCAGGGCCTGTGCGCCCGGGACATTGCTCGGCAAGGATCGATTTTTATCGTTCTGGAGCCAGCAATGCCGCGTTGTCCGAAGCCTTTTCCGATTTCCAGCAAGCCGTGTTCGAACGGGCGCGATCCGATCGCGCCTGCCCGAAATCTGGATCGGGTCCGCTCGCACAATAGGCAGCGCGGTCTCCGTCGGTCGGCCCTTGCTTCCCGCAACCCTGGCTATGAGCCAATCATCGTGTGGAGACTTTCATGACCCCATCCGCAATGCCTGCGACCTATGACCTGCCCGAACTCAACCGCGAAACCACGTTCGGCGGCCTCGGCACCACGAAGCATCGCGACGTGCCCCGCATCGATCTCGGCAACTTCGAAAAGCGCAAGCACGAGATCGCCGATCTGCTCTGGAATGCATCGACCGAGATCGGCTTCTTCCAGCTGGTCAATCATGGCATCCCGCAGGCGCAGATCGACGAGGCGTTCGAGATGACTGCGCGCTTCTTCGACCTGCCGCACGAGGTGAAAGCCAAGCTGCCGATGCTCAAGGGCACGAACTGGGGCTGGGAATACAAGAGCCAGGTGCGGCCCTCGACCGGCACCGCCGACAACAAGGAGAGCTACCAGATCACGGTGCCGCGCATGGCGAACCTCTGGCCGGGCGGCGACAACCTGCCGGGCTTCAAGGCCACCATGCTCGCGTTCGAACGCGCCAACTGGGCGCTTGGCATGAAGGTGCTGAGCTGCTTCGCCTACAAGCTCGGCTTCGCACCGGACTTCTTCACCGACGCACACGATCCGCAATCGCCGGAATACCAGTCGACGCTGCGGCTCCTGCATTATCTGCCGATGGTCGATGCCAAGCCGGAAGACTTCACCGGCTGGCGCGCCGGCGCTCATACCGATTACGCCTGCCTGACGCTTCTGCATCAGCGCAAGAACCAGGGCGGCCTGCAGCTCTGCCCCGGCAAGGAAGCCGACGAACTCGCCTGGACCGATGTCGAGCCCGAAGACGGCGTCGTCACGTGCAATATCGGCGACATGCTGAAGCGCTGGAGCGACGACAAGCTGCAATCCACGCTGCATCGCGTGCGCATGCCGCACGCCCATGAATATCTCGGGTCGCGCTATTCGCTGCCTTTCTTCTGCCAGGCCAATCGCGACGCCATCGTGCAGGGACCGGACAAGGTCTATCCGCCGGTGACTGCAAGCGAATTCCTGCACCAGCGGATCGCGGCGAACTTCGCGAAGATCGGGTGATCATGGGATGGAGTGCTCGCGACATGGTCGCGGGCACTCCGGTTGCGATCATTGCGAGCAAGAGGAGCCGCAGATCGATGCCGAGGACGGCGGGGGCAATTGCTGTCGCATCATCGCAGAATGCGAAGCCTTTCTCGCCGCCAATCGCGCGATGGTCGATGCGCTACTGGCGCGCATTACCTCATCTGGGGCGGAACGCGGTGGCGATGTCCTCGCCCCTGCATTCGCGATGGAAACTCTGAAACTCGCGCAGTTGATCGGCTGACCGGTTACGCAGGCGGTCGGCTGAACGCGCTCAGATATACCGGCTGCTCTGCGGTGAGCCCGCGATAGACGTGACGCGTCACCTCGTCGGCCAGAACCTGCCGATCGCCACGTTCCAATGCGTCGAGCGTCTCTTTCACGATCGTTTCCGGGCTCGATTTCGGCGTAGTGATCTCGCGCGTCATGTCGGTATCGATGAAACCGGCGTGGAGCCCGAGCACCTGCGTGCCCTGCCCTTCGAGTTCGATGCGCAGTCCGTTGGTGAAGGCCCAGGCCGCCGCTTTCGACGCGCCGTAGGTCGCAAGCAGCGGGCTGTTGATCCAGCTGGCGACAGACAGGACGTTGACGATCGCTCCGCCGCCATTTTTCGCCAGCACCGGCGCGAACGCGCGAGCCATGCGAAGTGGGCCAACGAGATTCACTTCGAAATGCTCGCGTGTATCTTCGATCGCACCGTCAGCGAGGAACGATCCGAATTTTGCAATGCCGGCATTGTTGATCAGCAGCGTCACGTCGGATGCCTGCCGGGCTGCGGCGGCCACCTCCTCATCCTTCGTGACGTCGAGCTTGATCGGCACGACTTCGGAAAGCGTGACGGAGCCGGGATCGCGCGCACCGGCATAGACCCTCGCAGCGCCGCGCTCCACCAGGGCGCGGGCGAAAGCGAGCCCGAGCCCCCGATTGGCGCCCGTCACAAGTGCGGTTGCACCAGCAATCTTCATCGTCGTCTCCTGTCCGCTTTGCCTGAAGCACGGCGTCCTTGCGCGCCACGCATGATGATCGTCACGCCGAATATATATGATGATCATCATATTTCAATCGCAGGTGCGTCGATCACGGTTGCGTCATCAGATCGGGACAAGGGACCAAGGTTATCCCACGCAGGAAACCGCAAAAAGGCACGAAAATCCTGTCGGAGCTGCGCGCCGTGTCGCGAACCGCGGGTTCGCAGGCCCGGCGTCGAGATCCTGTCCCGCGTACGGGACAGGATCGCGTCGCTTCAAACGATCGAGAACGCCCGGCGGCTTTCCGCGCGCAACCGATGTCAGCTCTTGATGAAGGCCAGAAGGTCCGCGTTGATCACATCCGCATGCGTGGTCGGCATGCCATGCGGAAAGTTCTCGTAGGTCTTCAGAATGCCGTTCTTCAGAAGCTTTGCCGATTCCGGCCCGGCAGCAACATAAGGCACGATCTGATCGTCCTTGCTGTGCATCACCAGCACCGGCACGTTGATCTTCTTCAGGTCTTCGGTGAAATCGGTCTGCGAAAAGGCGACGATGCCGTCGTAATGGGCCTTGGCGCCGCCCATCATGCCCTGGCGCCACCAGTTCCAGATCACCGGCTCCTGGGCCTTCACGCCCGGCCGATTGAAGCCGTAGAACGGTCCGGCGGGCAGATTGTAGTAAAAGTTCGAACGGCTGGCAGCAAGCTGCGCCTGCAGATCGTCGAAAACGGATTTCGGCAAACCGTTCGGATTGGCCGGCGTCTTCACCATCAGCGGCGGCACTGCGGAGATGATCGCCGCCTTGGCCACATCCTTTTCGCCACGGCGCGCCAGATAGCGGACGACCTCTCCGCCGCCGGTCGAGTGGCCGACGTGAACGGCGTTCTTCAGGTCAAGATGCGCGGTAAGCGCTGCAAGGTCATCGGCATAGTGATCCAAGTCGTGACCATCCGGGACCTGCGACGAACGGCCATGTCCACGCCGGTCATGTGCAATGACGCGGAAGCCGTTGTTCAGAAAAAACAACATCTGTGCGTCCCAGTCATCGGCAGAAAGCGGCCAGCCGTGGCTGAACACGATCGGCTGTCCCTTGCCCCAGTCCTTGTAGAAAATCTCGACACCGTCCTTGGTTGTGATCGTAGGCATGAAATTGTTTCCCTAAATTGCTTCCCGTTGCGTATGCCGTTGCGTATGTCAGTAGCCGATCCGGCATCCGGCCGAACGGGAACATAGTGCACCTCGACAAAGATGCGATCTATCCCAAGGACCAATGGTCGCGGCGATCACGAAGGAATGAAGGTCAGGATTTCCTGAGCGATCGTCGCGCGATGTTGCAATTGCAGACAAATCGGTCGCGCACACGCTGTGACGCAGTCGGACATTCGTGCGAGGCGGGCGCGCGCTCGCCAATCGAACGCAGCAAATTCGATCAATTTTCAAAAGGATCGTTCAAGCCGGATTCGACCGGTCCGTCGTCTACTCCTTCGCACAACGCAATTCGATTTGCTCGCAGGAGGCGACGAACATGCTGCACGGATATACCGTACCCCTCACCCCGCAGGGTCAGTCCGAACTCACCCCGCCGCCGCCGTGGCATTATTCCAGCGACTGCATCGCCGTCGAATACTGGGCCGATCCGGCCGCGGTTGCCGCCCTCCTCCCGCCCGGCATGGATCCGGATGTGGCCTCACAGGGACGCGCCTTCTTCTGGTTTCTCGACTGGCAATTCACCGGGTCGAATGACGAACTGACCGATCCCGCGCGTTATCAATATCGCGAGGCGTTCGTCCTGATCGAAGCGCAGCTCGACGGCAAGCCCGTCAACTTCTGTCCGTACATTTTCGTTGACAACGACTCCGCCCTCGCGCGCGGGTGGACGCAAGGGTATCCGAAGAAGCTCGGCAGCATTTTCCAGACACGCACCTTCTCCCTGCTGAATGCCGCGGCGGCCCCGCTTGCGGCCGGAAGCCGCTTTGGCGCAAGTGTCTCGGCACATGACGAACGGCTGGCGACAGCCCGCATCCAGCTCGAAGCGCCGGTTGCCAATCCCGCGACCGTGTTCAACCGGCCGACGATCATCCGGCGATATTTCCCGCAGCTTAGCGCCGGTCGCCGGGACAAGCCGGCCGTCGATGAGTTGACGCTCTCCCTGATGGACGATCTGTCCTTCGCAAATGTCTGGAGCGGCTCCGCCGAATTGACCGTTCCCGAAGTGCGCGGCGAGGACATGCACAAAATCGCGCCTCTGCGTGTCGGACGCGGCTATCGCTTCAGCATGGGGTACACGGTCACCGACCTCCCGATCCTGAAAGACTATCTCGCCTGATGTCAGCCGACCCGGCGGCACAGACCGCCGGGTCGCTGTTCATGCTTCGGGAAACATCCGATGCCGCTTTACACGGTGACGACGCAATCCGGTGTTCTCAATGCAAAGGGCAAGGCGGAGCTGGCGCAGCAACTGACAAGCCTGCATTCCGGCTATGCCGGCGTGCCTAGAAACTGGGTGCATGTGATCTTTCAGGATTACGCGGCCGGAAGCGGATTCACCGCGGGTTTGCAGGCCGCGCCCGCAGCGCTCACGCTCGTCATCCGCGACGGGCGATCCGCGGATTACAAACGCGAATTGCTGAAACGCCTGTGGTCATTGCTGCAGGCTGCGACGGGCGCTGCCGACGACCAGATCGTCATCGGCATCCAGGAGCTTCCGGCGAGTCAGGCAATGGAGATGGCCGCGATCATGCCGGATGTGAATCGCGAGCCTCCGTCACAGCCGGCATGAGTCTATCTGGCCGTCCATCTTGCCGCGATGACGGCAGCGATCGTTCCGACAATCAGCGCGGCGACCGGTCCCATGAGGAAAATCGCGCCCATCGCGCCGCCGCCGTCACGATCGAACAGGCCGAAGTAATTCGTGGCGACGATGTACCAGACGATCGGGATCGCCTCGCCGACGATCAGACCCGCGAGGAAAGCGAGAATGATTTTTAGGAAGCGCATCCGGCGTGCCGTCCCTTTCAGGTTAACGAAAGCTTGCTAGGAGCAAGCTGATTAAACGGTCTGGCGCATCTGCAATGCTTACACATTGTTGCTATCCAGGACCGCGATGGCGACGCAACCGCAACCCTATCCCGGTGAAAATGCCAGTGCCGAGCAA
>NZ_DATMRV010000233.1:0-3191 GCF_035565795.1 Pseudorhodoplanes sp. | reverse complement strand
CAGCTTCGACCACATGGATTGCGGCGTCTACGCGGAGGTGACGGCGGGCGGTCTCATCAGCGCGGGCGACAGCGTCCGCACGCCGCCTATGACAGAGCGTCAGGCTTAGTAGCTGTAACAATAGTTGGTCGACGACGGGATACACGTCGACCGCGGGACGTAATTGCGCGCATCGATCGCGTTGAGCTGATTGATCTCGTCGATGCGCACAGTTTCCGGGAAGTCGGGATGGGTCGGACCAGTGCCCTTGTAAGGGCCGGCGGCCTTCTTCGATCCGTTGGCGGCAATGATGACGTATTGACCCGCGTTGACCGTCATCAAAGATCCATCGAGCATGCGGATTGTAAGCGAGCCTTCCAGCACACCGATAAAAGTTTCGAGTGGTGAAATCTGCAGATCGACCACCGTGCCGCGAATACCCAGCGTCGCGACCGGAGTCTTGATCGAATAGTTCGTGGGGTTTTGCGAACCCGTCACGAACCGCATCGAACCCTGCACCGCATTGACCACGACCTGACCGGATCCGCGGTCCGGATTGTAGACATACTTGTCGAGCAGCAATTCCGCCTTCGGGCCCATATTCAGAACGGTCTTGTCCACAAACATCAGCTGCGCGGACGCGGCGTCGCCCGTCTTGATGCGCTCGTTGGCGAACACGGAGCTTCCGACGGCCAGCGCACCGGACTTGCCGCGCACGTCATTCTTCACCGCGGCAGCAACGCCGATTTTCGCATCCGCGAAAGCAGTTTGTTGGCCGGCGAGCGTAAGGGCGGCAATGGCAAGAGTATAAGGGAGAGCGGCGGGACCTGACGGAGGCATGGCTGTGGCTATCGCTCCCTGATTGCCCCAAAATGGTGCGGGGTGTGGTTCGAGAAACACGGCCCACAGGCTTGATGTCGCCCGCGGCGTTTCATGCATAGCCGAGTGACCGTGATTAAGCTAGATGAAGGCGGTAATTGGCGGCAGGTGTTGCCGGAAAGTCGGGAATGCAAGCGTGACGTTGAATCGGGGGCTTGTCTCACTGCTTGTGGCCGTCGCGGCGTTAGCCGGCGCCGCCACTGCAAATGCCAAAGAAATCGACGTGCTGTATGCCCGCGTATTGCGCGAGCCGGCAAATACCGAACTCAATCTGCGTTTTGCACGCCTTGCCGAAGAGCAAGGTGTGACGCGCTGGGCATTGATGGCCTACGAGCGCGTCGTGCTGAATGATCCCAATAACTGGGAAGCCAAGGTCGGCCTGATGCGCGTCCGCCGCGCCATGCAGCCGGCGTTCACGCAAGTCACGATGGAGCTCGGCACCGGTTACGAGTCCAATCCGCTCTACTACTTGCCGGCAAACCAGAACCCCTACACCGCGCCGGGCAGCGGAAGCGGCAAGAGCACATGGTTCGGTACGGGCCTCATCGCCTTGCAGGATGAACGCAAGATCGGCGGTCAGGCATGGCGCAGCAATGCCGCCGTGTTCGGTCGGGCCAACACCCGTTACGGTGACCTCAACTACGCTCACGCGGGCGGCGAAACGGGTCCGGTATTCGACGTGCTGCCTGGGCTCAGTTTCTCGCCGACGCTCGGCGCGGCCGTCGGATATTTCGACGACCGCTTCTATTACGCCGAAGGCTCCGGCGCTGCGACGTTCGAAGGGCAGACGCGCGAGGGCATCTTCCACATGCTGCGCGCGCGTGCTGCCTATCGCTCGTATGACAGCTACTGGCCGAGCCAGGAGGGCTGGTACTACGACATCCGCGCACGTGTCGCGATCCCGAGGCTGTTTGGAGAGGGCAACCTCGTCGCCGTCTCGCCGTGGGTGCTGTGGAGCGATATTTCCGGGACTGTCACGAATGCGATCGTGACCGAAATCCAGCCTGGCAAGTATCGCGAAATAGGCGGGCGCGCTGAAATCTATCAGCAGCTTTCGGCCTGGATGACGGTCGGCCTCAGCTTCGCCGCCAGCTGGCGCGATTACAGTGGCGATTTTGTCGCGGGGACCGGCGTGAACCGCGAGGACACCCTCCTCGTCCCCGGCGCGATGGTCCTCTTCCCTGGCTTCTTCTGGAAGGAATGGGATCTGCGGTTCGACTATCGCTATCTGCACAACGATTCGAACGATCCGACGAAAGAATACCGCGACCACATCGTCACGGCCGCGGCCACAAAGCGGTTTGATCCCTTCCGCGCCGAACCGACGCCGGGCCGCTGATCGCCTTTACTGTGCATTAACCGCTCCGCCCCACCTTGCGACGAGGCAGCCGCAGGAAGCGGGGCGATGGCGAAGGCATCATTTTGGCTCGGTCTCGCGGCCGGTCTCCTGGCCGGCCTCGCAAGCACCGCTGCGCGAGCCGATCTGAAAATCTGCAATACGATGAGCTATGTCGCGCATGTCGCGATCGCGATCGACGATCGCGGCACCGCGACCTCGCGCGGCTGGTACCGGCTCGATCCGGGTCAGTGCCGCGTCGCTGTTCAAGGTGCGCTCCCCTCCGGCGATCTGTTCGTGCATGCGCGCATCCCGCCGCTCTACGGGGAATCTCCCTTGCCACAACGCGGCGATACCGAATTCTGCGTCGGCGCCGTGGACTTCTCGAACAACAACGCGCGCAACTGCAGGGGCGGCCAGCGCCCCGCCTTGTTCACGGCGGTGAAGCCCTCGCAGACCGAGAATTCCGAGAAGGACTTCAGCGTCACGCTCGGTGAGGAAGCCGGCTATTCCGCGGATCAGGCGCGCGACGCTGGCATCCAGCGGCTGCTGACGGTGGCGGGCTATGATCCGGGGCCCATCGACGGCGTGCGCGGCGACAAGACCGACAACGCGTTGCGCCAGTTCGCGCAGGACAACAACGTTTCGGTGACCGCGGCTGCGCGATCCGACTTTTTCTCGCTCCTGATGGACGCAGCGCAAAAGCCGGGCACCGGCTTCGCCTGGTGCAACGACACCCCCCATTCCGTGATGGCTGCTATTGGCGTCGAGGACGCCAACGCCATCACGACGCGGGGGTGGTATCGCATCGAACCGGGCCGTTGCCTGCGGCCGGAAACCGCCGGCGCCACCAAGCGCATCTTCTCTTTCGGAGAGGCGGTTGACTCCAATGGCCAGGCGCTGGTGAGTGGGGGCAAACCTCTCGCTTGGGGCGGGAGCACGATGCTGTGCATCCGCGCGGCCAAATTCGAAGCCAGCGACCATGCCGACTGTTCCG
>NZ_DATMRV010000232.1:0-27972 GCF_035565795.1 Pseudorhodoplanes sp. | reverse complement strand
CGCTGCGCACTGATGTCGGTGTGTTCGACATTCGCCGTGGTGTTGACGCCGTTTGCTTTAGCGGTTCCATCCGCCTTCGCCGGCATCGCGAATGCTGCAGCGATGCCCGCCGCGGCGAGAGTTACAACCATAGCCTTCATCACGCAGACTCCTTGTTCCGTTTCGCGTTTCGTGTCGCCTCTCGCCTGCTAACGCGCCAACGCAATTTCCGTTGCAGCCAAGGTGCGCGAGCCCAGCCATGTTTGCGAAAACAAAAGGCCCGCCTCGCGGCGGGCCTTCGTGTTCGATCACGGATCGCTTTATTAGTAGTACCGATAATAGCGATACGGACGGTAATACGGCCGATAGTAATAACGGTACGGCCGGTAATAGCGATAGGGCCGGTAATACCGGTAGTAATAACGCCGCGCGCTGATCTCGTCGTGAGTGACCGTCGCCTCGCCGTTGCGCACGCCATCCGCAGCTGCGGAAGCAGGCAAGGGCGTCAAGGCAACGAGCGCACCGAACAAAGCAAGGAAGCCGAGATACTTCAGCATAAGCCCTCTCTCTCCAAGATGAAGCTGCCTCCTCCACCTTAAACGCGCGGAAGCATGAGTTGCAATTGTCCCCTGCGGACACGCTACGCGAATGACGAAGGAAAGTTAACCCCTCACCCAGCGGCACCGCATCTGCGGAGTGACAACCGTCCCGCTCGGTCTGTATTCCGTTGCATACCAATCGACACAATGTCGCACGTAGCCCGGTCCGGGCCATGCATACGGGCCGGGACGCGGGTAGTCATAGGCCGCTGGCGGTGTGACGCGGACGCGCGGACGCTCCCTCGTCTGCGACGAGAATTCGGTCGCCTGCACATTCGCGTTTTGGACTGATGAAACCCGAGCGGCTGGGCCATTGGCCGAGACGACCAATGCGGCGGCAAGAAGTGCAAAATGATGCGGTTTCATGGGCGAACGCTCCCCTATCTCGTCCGCGCCGTCAACCGTTTGTGTCCGGCGTGCCAACAGGCATATTGTGGCGCCATGGAACCCACCCGCGATCAGGAAAAGCGCCGTGCCGCGCTCGCGGATCTGACTCGCCTGCAACACGAGGGCGACGCACTCGGCGGCTTGTTCGGACGCGCGCGCGGCCATTTCGGCGCAGCCGATACCCCCGCGGGCGATCGAATCGAATTGTGGGGCCGCCGGATCGGTCGCACATTGAGCGCCGTCGCATTCGTGGCCCTCGCCATCTATCTTTACGCAACCTATGTCCGCTGACACGCCCGCAAGTCCGCTCGCCGAGCCCCTGGCCTGGCGTCACGTCAAAGCGCCATCGCTCGACGAAATGGAAATCATCGCCGCCGACGCCTATGGCAGATTGCCGGAAACATTTCGCACCCTGTGCGAAGGCGTGATCCTGCGCGTCGACGATTTTCCCACCGACGACGTAGTCACCGAGATGAAGCTGGAGAGCGAGTTCGACATCCTCGGACTATTCCAGGGCGTCGGATTGCCATTCCGCTCCGAAAGCGCACCGACGCACATGCCCAACATGATCTGGCTCTACCGCCGGCCGATCCTCGATTACTGGGCCGAACACGACGAAACATTGGGCGCCATCATCACACACGTGCTCGTGCATGAGATCGGTCATCATTTCGGTCTCTCCGACGACGACATGGAAGCGATCGAAGCCAGCGTTCTATAACCCGACACCTCACACGCAATTCCGGGGAGCACCTCATGCGCAAAAAGCCGTGCCTGCAATCGTTCGACGTTCACAAGATGGCCGCCGCCTGCCGCGCCGAAGCCGAGAAGAACAACTGGAGCGTCACGATCGCGATCGTCGATGACGCGGGTGTCCTGCTCTATCTCGACCGCATGGACGGGGCGATCGCCACAACCTCGGAAGTCGCGACCTTGAAGGCAAAGACCTCCGCGATCACCCGTCGGCCGTCGAAATTCTGGGAAGATCGCGTCAAGGACCGGCCCGCCTTCATGAATTTCCCGGGCATCCTGCAGATCCAGGGCGGCCTGCCGATCATGTATGAGGGTGAATGCGTCGGCGCGATTGGCGTGTCCGGCGTGCAATCGCATGAGGACGAGCAGATCGCGAAAGCGGGAATAGCAACGCTGTCCTGATCAGTCCGGCTTCTTGCGCCGGCCCTTCTTTTCGGGTCGGCGCGGGCCGGATCTGTCCGGCCCGGCCTCCGCCCGTTCGCAAATCCCGCCCATGATCGCGACCGACCGCCTGCACTGCTCCATGGCGGGAAAAACACAGGCCACGGGCCGAGGTTTTGTCGGACCGATAGCACCACAGGGAACCCTGCACCTGAGCGGGCAAGGCCACAGCCAGAACGCTCGCAAAGATTGCCGCCAGGGCATACATGCCAGTCTCCGGCTCCCGATACTTGACCAAACCCCGGCCTGGCTGCATGACAAAGAACAATTCCAGGCTGCCGCCCGGCGGCCGCTCTAAAGGTATGATGCCATGGACAAATTTACGGTTCTGGAAGGCGTGGCGGCGCCCCTGAAGGTGGTCAATGTCGACACCGACATGATCATCCCGAAGCAATATCTGAAGACCATCAAGCGTACCGGCCTCGGCAAGGGCCTGTTTTCCGAGAAGCGCTTCAATGACGATGGAAGCGAGAACCCCGATTTCGTCCTCAACAAGCCTGCCTACCGCAACGCCAAGATCCTCGTTGCCGGCGACAATTTCGGCTGCGGCTCTTCGCGCGAACATGCGCCGTGGGCGCTGCTGGACTTCGGCATCCGCTGCGTGATCTCGACCTCGTTCGGCGACATCTTCTACAACAACAGCTTCAAGAACGGCATCCTGCCGATCCGCGTCACGCAGGAAGAACTCGACAAGTTGTTCGACGACGCCGAGCGCGGCGCCAATGCGACGCTGACCATTGATCTCGAGAAGCAGGAAATCCGCGGCCCCGACGGCGGCGTGATCAAGTTCGACATCGACCCGCATCGCAAGCATTGCCTGCTCAACGGTCTCGATGACATCGGCCTGACGATGGTGAAGAAGGACCGCATCGACTCGTTCGAAAGCAAGGTCGCCGAAGATCGTCCGTGGATGTGACTGTCGTTCCGGGGCGGCGCCTGGCGCCGCCCCGGAATAACCGTGGTTTCTACCTTGTCCTTGTCAGCGCGAGCCAGACGCCGCCGCCGATCAGGAACACCCCGCTCAGTTTCGAAACAAACCGCACGCGCGTCTGCGTGAACATGACGCGCGCGCGTCCCGTGAGGATCGCGTAGGCACCGTCGGTGACAGCCGCCGTCAGCATCGCCGTCAAGCCGAGCAGGATCACCTGCCAGACATAATCGCCCGCCGGATTGACGAATTGCGGGATGAAGGCGCCGAAAAAGATTAGCACCTTCGGGTTCGACAGCATCACCAGAAACCCCTGCAGGAAAAAGCCGCCCCGCGGCTTTGGTGTCTGTCCCGGATCGTCGAGACGGCCGGTTGAGCGGAACATCTTGATGCCGATCCAGATCAGGTAAGCCGCGCCCAGAAAACGGATCCAGTCGAACCACACGCCCATGGTTTCGATGACCGAGGCAAGGCCGATCACCAGCACGCCGACGAACACGGCAAGGCCTGCCTGCGTACCGGCGACATTGGCAAGGCCTGCGCGCGTGCCATGCGTCAGCGAATTGGCGACAATCAGCGTCACCGTCGGACCGGGCACGAGCGTGAACACCACGCAGGCGAGGAGATAGGCGGCGAAGAGTTCGAGGGACATTGATCAACCTCGTGCGGAAAAGCGCTTCCTCAAACTCCGCTCATTCCGAGCGGAGCATGGTGTGAATTCGAGCAGGTCATCAACCTCGCGCCGCAATCGCATCCGCGATGGCGACCGTCCTTCGCGCGATATCGGCATGCATGCGCTCGACCATGCGGCCGTCCAGCATGATCGCACCCTTGTCGGCATTTTCCGGCAGATCGAATGCCGCAATGAACTTGCGCGCCTGTGCGATCTCCGCTTCGCTTGGCGAGAACGCGTTGTTGCACGGCGCGATCTGGTTCGGATGGATCAGCGTCTTTCCGTCCATGCCGAGATCGCGGCCCTGCTCGCATTCGGCGACGAAACCTTCGGCATCGGATATATCGTTGTAGACGCCGTCGAGCACGGCGATGCCGTAGGCGCGCGCCGCCAGCACGCACGTCGTCAACCACGGCAGCATCGGTGCGCGGCCGGGCAAAAGCTTCGCCGACGTTTCCTTGGCGAGATCGTTGGTCCCGAGCACAAAGCCGGACAACCGGGTTTCGGAATCCTTTGCGGCCGACGCGATGTCCAGAATGTTGAGGATCGCGAACGGAGTCTCGATCATCGCCCAGATACGGGTCTTCTTGTTGCAGCCCATGTCGAGCAACCGGCGGCCGACCATTTCGAGCTGATCGGAATTGTTGATCTTCGGAATGAGGATCGCGTCCGGCGCGGCCTGTGCGGCAGCCTTCATGTCCTCGGCATGCCAGGGCGTGTCGATGCCGTTGACGCGAATGAACACCTCTCGTGCGCCGAAGCCGCCCTGCTTCACCGCAGCGGCCACCTGATCGCGTGCCTGCACCTTGGCATCCGGCGCGACCGCATCCTCCAGATCGATGATGACGCCGTCGGCGGGCAGTGTCCGCGCCTTTTCGATGGCACGGGCATTCGAACCCGGCATGTAAAGTACGGATCGGCGCGGCCTGATAGTCATCGTTCCCCCTGATCACCCGGAGCCTAGCGAGCCCGACTGTCTCATGCCAGCGTAAGCCATGGGCGACAATGGTCGAATGAGGAGCGCGGATATCTGGATCGCCGGGGTGGACGGCTGCCGCGCAGGATGGATCGTGGCGTTGGTAGGGCCGGACGGCGGGGACGTGCACGTCCGCGTGCTGGCGCATTTTGCGGAGATTCTGGACGCACCGGAACAGCCGGCCGTGATCGCCGTCGACATGCCGGTCGGTTTGCCCGAGCGGACGGGATATGGCGGACGCGCCGCCGAGAATGCGGTGCGGCCGCTGCTTGGCGCACGGCAATCGGCAGTGTTTTCCGTGCCCTCGCGTGCGGCGCTGGAACAGACCGATTATCGCGAGGCCTGCGCGGTGGCGCTCGCGACATCGGACCCGCCGCGCAAGATTTCAAAGCAGCTCTTCATGATCGCGCCGCGTATCCGCGAGGTCGATGCTTGTCTGCGCAACAATCCGGACGCGGTCAGACGGGTCTTCGAAGTTCATCCCGAACTCGCGTTCTGGCGGCTCAATGGCGGCCGCTCATTGCCCGAACCGAAGAAGGTCAAAGGCAAGCCCTACGATCCCGGTCTCGCCCAGCGCCGCGATCTCCTCATCAATGCCGGCTTGCCCCGGAGCATCGTCGGGAGCGCGCCGCCACCCGGCGCCGGGCCCGACGATCTGCTGGACGCGCTGGCCTGCGCCGCCATCGCGCGCCGCCTGCATGCAGGAATCGCGGAACCGTTCCCCAATCCGCCACCGGCGGATCGTTACGGCTTGCCGATGGCGATCTGGGCGTGAATAAGGGTGTCCGAACGGACTTGGCGTCCAGAAGGGTGTTGCGATGAGTTTTCCCGAGCGCCTTGTCGAAGGCTACACGGCATTTGTTGGCGGAAGGCTGCGCGAGGAGCAGACCCGCTACCGGGAACTTGCGGAAATCGGCCAGTCGCCCGAGATCATGGTGATCGGCTGCTGCGATTCCCGCGTATCGCCGGAAGTCATCTTCGACGCGCGCCCGGGCGAATTGTTCGTGGTTCGCAACGTCGCGAATATCGTGCCGCCCTATGCTCCTGACGGTCAGGCTCATGGCGTGTCGGCCGCGCTGGAATTCGGCGTCGCTGCACTCAAGATCAAGCACATCGTGGTGCTCGGGCACGCGCAATGCGGCGGCGTGCGTGCTTTCGCGGAAGATGCCGAGCCGCTGACACCCGGCGACTTCATCGGCAAGTGGATGAAGCTGATGGCGCCGGCGATGGAAAAGATCGGCCCGCGCGCGGAAGGCGAAGCGCCGGGCGACTATCTGCGGCGGCTGGAGCAGGCGAATATCGTCAATAGTCTCGAGAACCTGATGACGTTCCCGCGCCTATCGAAGCTGATTGCGCGCGGCGAGGTCAGCATTCACGGCGCCTATTTCGGCGTCGCGACCGGATCGCTGTATGTCTGCGATCGAAATGGCGGTGAATTCGTTCGGGTGGCGAAGGCCGAGCACTCGGAAGCGCTGAACGCGATCCGGTTCTAGAACTCCCCTCTCCCCGCGTTGCGGGAAGAGGGGAAAGGAAAATCAGGCCGCCTTCTGCTTCGCGGTGATCAGCTTGCGGTTGATCAGGCACTCCGCGATCTGGATCGCATTGAGCGCCGCGCCCTTGCGCAGATTGTCCGAGACGCACCACAGCGCGAGGCCGTTCTCGACGGTGGAATCCTCACGCACGCGGCTGACATAGGTCGCGTCGTCGCCAGCGGCTTCATACGGCGTCGCGTAACCGCCATTCTCGCGCTTGTCGACGACCAGTACGCCCGGCGCGTTGCGCAGGATTTCGTGCGCCTGATCGACGGTCATCTCTTTCTCGAACTCGATATTCACTGCTTCCGAGTGGCCGATGAAGACCGGCACGCGCACGCAGGTGGCAGTCAGCTTGATCTTCGGATCAAGGATCTTCTTGGTCTCCGCCATCATCTTCCACTCTTCCTTGGTGAAGCCGTCATCCATGAAGACGTCGATGTGCGGAATGACGTTGAAGGCGATGCGCTTGGTGAATTTCTTTACCTCGAGTTCGCCGAGCGAATAGACCGCCTTGGTCTGGCGATCGAGCTCGTCCATGCCGTCCTTGCCGGCGCCGGAGACCGATTGATAGGTCGAGACAACGACGCGCTTGATCGTCGCCGCATCATGCAGCGGCTTCAGCACGACGACGAGCTGCGCTGTCGAGCAGTTCGGATTGGCGATGATGCCCTTCTTGCGGAAATCCGCAATCGCGTCTGCATTCACCTCGGGCACGATCAGCGGCACATCCGAGTCGTAGCGCCAGGCCGACGAGTTATCGATTACCACCGCGCCCTGCGCGGCTATCTTCGGCGACCATTCCTTGGACACGGTGCCGCCGGCGGACATCAGGCAGATATCGACGCCGGAAAAATCATAATGCTCGAGCGCGGTCGCTTTCAGAGTTTTGTCTCCATAGGAGACCTCAACGCCCTGCGAGCGGCGCGACGCAATCGCGACCACCTCGTCGGCGGGAAACCGCCGTTCAGCAAGGATATCGAGCATTTCCCGGCCCACATTTCCCGTGGCGCCGACCACCGCGACCTTGTAACCCATCGTTCACTCTCCGAGGGAAAATTGCCGGTATTTCGCTGCTGCAGAAACCCGGACGGAGGCGCTTCTAAGCGAGAAAGACAGCCGTGACAACGTCGGCCTGAAAGGCCGCCGAGGGAGGCTGTTTTTGAGGGTTTTTGAAGTGCAGTCCGGGGCCGGAAGCGCCCCGTCGCAGCCTTTTGCGCGCGTTGCTGATACAGGTGCCTCTGCGCTGCTGCGTCCGCACGTCCTGGCACTGCGCAGCGGCCTGAGACGCCAGCTGTCCGTGCTGCGGTTTCGGGCCGGGCTCGCGCTCGACGGAAAGCTGGTCGCGGAACGGGCGAGCGCGGCGGCGACCGGAGCCCTCGATGCGATCGGCCGCGGGATCGAAACCTTGGGCTGGCGGACGACACAGGCCGCCCTACGCGCCTTCGAATGGCGACGCGTCGCGCTGGTCGCGAGCGAGCCCTTCGTCCTGCCGGCCGAGTTCCGTGCCGCGCTGGTCCGTATCCTCGCTTATCTGGGCGCCATCGGCGCGCTGTCGCTGATCGCGGCGGAGTTCTTCAAGCAACCGGAGCTGATTGCACAATCCGATGCGCCGCAGCGCCCGGCCTGGATCGAGGTCGACAAGCCGTGGCCGGCCTTCGAGCTGTCGATCCCGGGCTTCGGCGAGGACGAAACCCGCTACGCCATCCGCCGGCATGCCGAGGGCGGGGGCCGCAGGGATACCCTGTCATTCGGCGAACTCGGTCGCACGCAGCGCTTCATTAATTTCGAGATCTATCGCGCCGGACGCGAGATCGGCGACTTCGGCCGCCCGTCCGACGACGTGCGCGAACTGGCTGCCGAACAGGGTCGCGTCAGCGGCTTGCGAAGCGCAATGCCGATCCCGTCCAAGTTCGGCCCGTTCCAGACCTACGAATTCGCGATCGGCCCGTTCAACGGCTACAACTGCATCGGGTTCGTGCGCAGTTTCGAGACGCCCCGCGTGCAGATCAGCGGCCTGTCCTGCAACATGAACCTGCTGGTCGATCGTTCGGTGATCTCCTGCGCGCTCGATCGGCTGACGCTGATGTCCGCCGGCAGCGATCCCGATATCGCGCGCCTGTTCGCACAGGCCGAACTGAAGCGCAGCTTCTGCGGGATGCGCGATCATCTGCTCTACGCAACACCGAAGCGGCCCGGCAGCGAGACCGCCCTGTCCGTCGAACCGAAGCCACGGCTGCGCGGACGGATCGCGCGATAGGCGCGTGCGCCCTCAGCCCACCCGAACCCTGAGGCGGTGAACCGGATTTGCGCCGTAGCCTTCGGGATTCCAGAAGTTCGCAACGTAAGGCTGCGATACGCCGCGGCTGTCCGTCGCACGCGAGCCGATCTCGAAATAACCGTCCGACGGAAGCGGCACGCGCGCTGTCCAGCGCGTCCAGTCATATCTGTTGCGCGGCGCACAGAGCGAGGCGTCCTGCCATGTGGCGCCACGATCGATCGAGACCGACACTTGCTGCACATCGTGGTCGCCGGCCCAGGCTGCGCCGCGCAGCGAAATCTCGCGCGTTCCCGGGGGGAGCCTTGTCCCGTCTGCCGGATTGGTGATGATCGAGCGCACCGGCATCGATTCGAGATCGCGAAGATTCGACTCGTCGATCAAATCGCCCGGCGCGATCGGTTCGATCGGCACGCGATACGCCATGCCGCCCATGCCCGGCCCGTCATGCACACGATCGCGAATCCAGATCCGCGTCAGCCACTTGGTCGAGACCGAAGCCGGCCATCCTCCGATCACCAGCCGCACCGGAAATCCGTGGATGTGGTCCAGCGGTTTTCCGTTCATGCCCCACACGATCAGATTGTGCTCTTCCATCAGCTTGGCGATCGGCACGCCGCGCGACATGGCCTGACGATCAGTGCTACCGGAGAGATCGGGGTCAGCGCCGAAATGGCCGCTGAAGACTGCGGATGATTTCACGCCGGCCGCTTTCAGCACATCGGCGACGCGCACACCGGTCCATTCGGCGCAGCCAACACCGCCATTCGTCCACTGAACGCCACGCGTCGGCGGATCGAAGAAGGAGCGCCCATTGCCGCCGCATTCCAGCACCATGCGAAGCGTGACGGTCTCGAACCTGGCTCTAAGCGCGTCGAGCGTCAGCGCGAGAGGGTTCTGGACTTCGCCATCGATCGTGACCGTCCAGCGATCCGGATCGTGCGCACGCGCCGGCGTAAGGCCGTTGTTGCGTATGAAGAACTTATCCGTCGGCGTGGTGTCGTCATCGAGCTGACTTGCGGGCGTCTCCGCAACGAATGGCGCTTCGCCGAGCACAACAAGTGCGTCGCTTTTGTGAGCATTCCCCGGCATTGTCCCCCTCGTGCGTCCGCCCGCGACGCCTGCCTATCATCGTTGGCGCGACGATCGACGGTCAATCGGCAGCGGCTTTCCGACGCGGCCGGAAACGATCATCAATTCAGGAACGGATTGGGGCTTCCGCGTTGCGTCGGCGGATAATGCCGCTCGAGATAATCGAGGATCAACTTGCGGTCGTCCCCCTCGATCCTGTTCATCCCATGCCGTGCGGTCATCCAGTTCAGCGAATCGTCCCATTGCGCGCGGGTCATGCCCTGCTGCGCGACGATCTTGAAGCCGTGGCACGGCGTGCAGGAATAAAAAGTCTCTTCGCGGCCGGGACCTGCCGGAAGATCCTCCGGTTTCTCGTCGGTCGGCGCGAAGATGCGCTGTTGCTGCGCCTCAACGGATAATGGCGCAACGCAGATCGATGCGAGCGTCAGCGCGCAGATGAACCGCCGCGCCATCAGCGCGGCGGTCAGTCGGTACATCCAGGACATCATCGTGCGATCAGCCGACGAGGACGCGCACGCGGTGCATCGGATTGGCTCCGTAGCCCTGCGGATTCCAGAACCCTGCGACATGCGGCTGAGCGATCCCGCGGGAATCGGTCCCGCGCGTCCAGATTTCGAAATAACCGTCCGACGGCAGTTTCACATTCGCGGTCCAGCGCTGCCAGTCATACTTGTTCTTCGGCTTGCCGAGCTGCGCGCGCTGCCAGGTCGCACCGTAATCGAGCGACACGTCGACCTGCTTCACTTCGTAATCGCCGGCCCATGACGCACCGCGCAGCTTCACCTCGCGCGTGCCAGCCGGAATCTTTGTCCCGTCCGCCGGGTTGGTGATGATGGAGCGAACCGGCATGGACTCGAGATCTCTGAAGTTCTTCTCGTCGGCCTTGCCGCCCGGCACCATCGGATTGATGGCCACGCGATACGACGTGCCGCCCATGCCCTGGCCGTCGTGAACCTTGTCGCGGATCCAGATGCGGTTGAGCCATTTAGCCGAGACAGATCCCGGCCATCCGCCGATGAGGAGACGCACCGGACCACCGTGAATGTTAGGCAGCGGTTGTCCGTTCATTGCCCAGACGATGAGATTGTTCTCGTCCATCAGCTTCTTGATCGGAACGCCGCGCGAGATCGCAACGCGGCTCGTGTCGCCGGACAGATGCGGGTCGGCACCGTAATGACCGCTGAACACCGCCGAAGGCTTCACGCCCGCAGCCTTCAGGACATCTGCGACGCGAACGCCGGTCCACTCAGCACAACCTGCACCGCCATTGGTCCATTGATTGCCGCGCGCCTGCGGGGTGAAGAAGGAGCGGCCGTTGCCGCCGCATTCCAGCACCATGCGGCGCGTCACCGGCTTGAACTTCGCCTTCAGCTCTCCGAGCGTGATGTCGATCGGCTTGTTGACCTCGCCGTCGATCTTGATCCTCCACTTGTCGGCGTCTTTCGCCTCATCCGGAATCTGCCCGTTATTCCGGACGAAGAATTTCTCGGTCGGCGTCGTATCGTCGTCGAGTTGAGCCTCGGGCGTCTCGGCAACGAGCGGCTTTTCTCCGAGCACGACCAGCTTGTCGCTCTTGCCCGGGAAATTCAGATAGGTCGGTCCTTTCGCAGCCGGCGCTGCGGGCGCGGCCGGCTTGTCCTGCGCCATCGCCGCCGGAACAAGGCCTCCCGGCATATTGGCTGCGAACGGAATGGAGCCGCCAACAACGGCGCCCATCGCCGCGAGGCCGGCGCCGCCAAGGAATCCGCGCCGGTCGACCCCGGTCTTGCGGCCAAACGCAACGGTGTCCGCACGCTCCGGATCGTCGGCGTAAAGTTCCTCGAGAGATCGTTCGATCTTCATCATTTGTAACCTCCCTGCCGGCATCATCATGCCGTTCCGTCGCCGCGGCATCTCCGTGCCACGCATTCAATAATCCTAATGCGTTGGAGTTCGTGGTCAATCGGCCACACCGATGGCGTTCGGACGCGGTTGCAGGCGGTCAACCGGGCGCGGACCTTGTTGCCAGGAACCAAAGCCAGCTAAAGTGATTTCCAATTGAATCGACGAGGACGAAGATGCGCCTGTCCCTGCTAGCCTCCGTGGCCGCGGCCGTTATCGGCGGCGCGATATGCCTGACCGCCGGGTCGGCAGATGCCCAGACCCGGAAGCGACAGTCGACGGACGACATGTTCTTCTATTCGAACCAGGCGCGCGATTACCGGCATCGGCCGCGTCCGCGCGTCGTGGTGCGGTCGCGCTCCTATCTCGATCCGGGACCGGAACTGATTCCGGGCGAATACAAGTATCGCGAATATGCCGAGCCCTACGGCTATTCGGCGATCACCGATGCCGTTCCGAACCAGACCTGGAGTCGCAACCCGTTCAACGGCCCATTCGATACCCCGGGCGGACGGCCCTGGCCGGGCCGGGTCGACTGGTGGTGAGCCGCTAAAGGTCTCGAAACGAAAAAAGCGCGGGCATGACCCGCGCTTTTTCTTTTCCGGATGGCGGCCGCCGGATTACGCGGCCTTTTCGATTTCCTCGGCGATCGCCTGACCCATCTCGGCCGTGCCGACGGTCTTTTCGCCCTTCGCGGCAATGTCGCCGGTGCGAAGTCCACGCGCGAGCACCGACGAGATCGCCGCATCGACCATGTCGGCTTCCTTGCCCATGCCGAAGGAATAGCGGAGCGCCATTCCGAACGAGGCGATCATCGCGATCGGGTTCGCGATGCCCTTGCCGGCGATATCCGGCGCCGAGCCGTGCACGGGCTCGTACAGCGCCTTGCGCTTCCCCGTCTTCGGATTGACTTCGCCGAGCGAGGCGGACGCCAGCATGCCGAGCGAGCCGGTGAGCATCGCCGCGATATCGGACAGCAGATCGCCGAACAGGTTGTCGGTGACCACCACGTCGAACTGCTTCGGGTTCTTCACGAGCTGCATGCCGCCGGAATCAGCCAGCTGGCTCTCGAACTGCACATCCTTGAATTCGCGCGCATGCAGGTCGGTGATCACCTCGTTCCAGAGCACGCCCGTCTTCATGACGTTGCGCTTCTCCATCGAGGTCACCTTGTTGCGACGCTGGCGCGCCAGCTCGAACGCCACACGGCCGATCCGCTCGATTTCGTAGGTGTCGTAGACCTGCGTATCGACAGCGCGCTTCTGGCCGTTGCCGAGATCCGTGATCGTCTTGGGCTCACCGAAATAGACGCCGCCGGTCAGCTCGCGCAGGATCATGATGTCGAGACCCTCGACCAGCTCGCGCTTCAGCGAGGAGGCATCGGCCAGCGCCGGATAGGTCACGGCCGGGCGCAGATTTGCATAAAGGCCGAGATCCTTGCGCAGGCGCAGCAAGCCCGCCTCAGGACGCACCTCGTAGGGAACCTTGTCCCACTGCGGTCCGCCGACCGCTCCGAAGATCACCGCGTCCGCAGCGTCCGCCTTGGCCATGGTTGCGTCGGTAATCGAGACCTTGTGCGCCTCATAGCAGGCGCCGCCGACCAGGTCTTCGTCGTAGGTGAAGTTGGCGATCCCCTTCTTGTTGAACAGATCGATCAGTTTTTTGACCTCGGCCATAACCTCTGGGCCGATGCCGTCGCCGGGAAGCAGAAGGAGATTGTAGGTGGCCATAAATGCGCCTCACAGGATGGAAACCGGCGGAGTGCTAAAGGCCCCCGCCGGAAATGACAAGCGCCACCGGCATTTTCGAACCTCCGGGCCCCTGAGTGCGACCAAAAGCCGAGATGGAGGGCGCCATGCGCAAGTTCGTTCCGATTCTGAAAGCGGTGCTGGCCGGCTCTGTCGGCGTGCTCGCGATTGCCATCATCCTGAATCTGGCGATCGGCCAGTTCGATGGCGCCGTCCGGATGTCACTCCCGCTGCTGTTTGGCCTCTACGCGTTCTTCTTCATCGGCCGCGCCAATTTCGCAGCGATCAGATGCCCCAACTGCGCGACCCCGCAGCCATTCTGGCGCCGGCCGAACTCCTTCAGGCAACTGATGTGGGGCGGCTGGACCTGCGCGAATTGCGGGACCGAGATGGACCGCCACGGCAACGCGACATCGCACAACGCGTAGTAGCCGCCCTCACGCGACAGGCAGAAACATCGCGAACGGTTCGTCGAGCGTACGCTTGAGATACGCCTGATACCGGTCGTGCATGGCGTGATCCGCCGCGACCCGTCCGAAGGACGCATCCGGCACAGAGCCGAGTGGCACGAACGCGATCGGCGCCGCGATCGGCGTTAGATGCGAGCCGCGCCCGGCGAGCAACGTCGTCAGAATGCCATACATCTCGCCGGTGATGGTCGGCCGCGACACCGTAATCAGTCGATACTGACCGTGACGGTTGGTGACGAGATAGATGTGGCCCGACTGGTTGGGTACCGCCACGCTGCCATATTGCGTGAAGTCGGAATCGGACCGTTCTGACTCGCGGAAGATCAGGCTCGACTGCTGATCGTCCCAGGCGATGTCGGTCCGGTAGGCGTAGATCGCACCGCTCTCGCCGAATGACGGACGCAGCGTGAGATAGGTGCCCTCGATCCACAACACCGAGCGTCGCGCATACGCGCCGAGATCATCCGGCGCGATCCCGTTCGTGCTGGCATCCGATATATGAGGCGCACCGTTGCCGTTGCGCAGCGTCACACCAAGCGCTTCTTCCAGCCTGATTGTTGTCGCAAGCGTGAATGGGCGGCGCCCGGCCAGCGCTTTCTCCAGTGTCGAAATGCTGATCTTGGCGCGCTCGGCAAGTTGCTGACGCGACATGCGGCGGCGGGCGATCTCTTCTCGAATCGTCGCCGCGACTTTGCGGCTCAGTTCGGATGTAAGCTGCTTCTCGGACACCAGCATCGACTCCCCGCCCCGTCCCTTTCCTCACCAATCCGCACAGACCATCACAAAATCCGCAACGCGACGGCGCCCCGTTGCAAAACAATCGCGAACATGACGCTCGAATGTTCGGGCTCCCACGTGCACCAACAAGGGTGTGGAAGGTTTCGCATCAAAGCGGCAACCATGGGAGCGACTGCAATGTCCGCCGAGACGGCTAATCGTCATCTTGTTCAAATCTGGCCCGGTCGCCCGCGACAATCCCTGCGGGCGTTTGCCCGAATTCCGCAAATCGTTGTCGCGATTGTCATAGCAATTGCGGCTTTTTTCGTCTGTCTGCAGGGTGGTTTCGCACAGGCGAATCCGGCCGGCGCGGGACAGGTGAAGACCGGTTCACTGCTCATGCGTGACGGCAACGACTATGTCGAAGCGCCGCGGCTCGGCGCCGATTACGACCTCACGGTCAGCGGTCCGACCATCCGTGGCCGCGTGACGCAGATCTTTCATAACCACACCGGCAACTGGGTCGAGGCGATTTATGTCTATCCGCTGCCCGAGGATGGCGCGGTCGATTCGCTCAAGATGGTGATCGGCGAACGGGTGATCATCGGCGAGATCAAGGAGCGCCAGAGCGCCCGGGCAATCTACGAGCAGGCGAAGGCGTCGGGCTACAAGACCACGCTGATCGAGCAGGAGCGCCCGAACATCTTCACCAACTCGGTCGCCAATATCGGACCGGGCGAAACCGTGCTCGTGCAGCTCGAATATCAGGCGCCGGTGAAGCAGAGCGCCGGCACCTTCTCGCTCCGCATCCCGCTCGTGGTCGGGCCGCGCTACAACCCGAAGCCAATCGTGCAGACCGTAGACTTCGGTGCCGACGGACAAGGCTCGAATTCCGGTTGGGGCAAGACCGCCGATCCGGTGCCGGATCGCGACCGCATCGAGCCACCAGTGCTCGATCCGCGCGCCGATGCGCCGGTCAATCCGGTTCAGATCACGGTGCGCCTGCAGGCCGGCTTCCCGCTCGCCAACGTGAAGAGCCATCACCACAAGATCGCGACGGACACCGAATCCGCCGACACGCAGGTGATCAAGCTTGCCGAAGGTCCGCTGCCGGCCGATCGCGATTTCGAGCTGACCTGGACGTCGGCTGCAAACGCCGCACCCTCCGTCGGACTGTTCCGCGAACGCGTCGGCAACGACGATTATCTGCTGGCTTTCGTCACACCGCCCGCTGCCGAGCAGCAACAGGAGCAGCGGGCACGCGAAGCGGTCTTCGTCATCGACAATTCCGGCTCGATGGGCGGGACCTCGATCGTGCAGGCAAAGGCCAGCCTGATCTATGCGCTCAATCGATTGAAGCCCTCGGATCGCTTCAACGTCATCCGGTTCGACAACACCTATGACGTGCTGTTCAGCGACAGCGTGCCGGCGAATGCGGACAACATCGCGCGTGCCAGGGCTTTCGTCGACGCCCTGCAGGCGCGTGGCGGCACGGAGATGGTGCCGGCGCTGCGGGCGGCACTCACCGATACGCGCCCGGCGGATGCGAATTCGCTCCGCCAGGTCGTTTTTCTGACCGACGGCGCTATCGGCAACGAACAGCAATTGTTCGACACGCTGGCGGCAATGCGCGGACGCTCGCGCGTGTTCATGGTCGGGATCGGTTCCGCACCGAACTCCTTCCTGATGACGCGCGCGGCGGAGATCGGCCGCGGCACCTTCACTCATATCGGCTCGGCCGAGCAGGTCGAGGAGCGCATGCGCGCGCTGTTCGAGAAGCTCGAGAGCCCGGCGGTGACGAATCTTTCCGTGAGCTTCTCGGCGGCGAAGGCGGATATCACCCCCGAGCTGGTTCCCGATCTCTATCGTGGCGAGCCGCTGGTGCTGGCCGCCAAGGTCTCGACGCTCGACGGCACGATGGACATCAAGGGCCGCATCGGCGACCAGCCATGGACCGTGACGCTTCCGATCGCCAAGGCCGCTGAAGGACAGGGCCTGTCGAAGCTGTGGGCGCGCCGCAAGATCGCTGATGCCGAGGTTGCGAAGACGCTGCGCAAGATGACTCCCGAAGAGACCGACAAGCGCATTTTCGCGCTCGGCCTCGACCATCAGCTCGTTACGCGGCTGACAAGCCTTGTCGCGGTCGACAAGACGCCCAGCCGCCCCGATGGCGCGAAACTCTCGCGTGCCGATCTGCCGCTCAACCTTCCGGCCGGCTGGGACTTCGACAAGGTGTTCGGAGAACGCCCGCAGCCGGAACGCCAGAGCGATCGTGCGCAACAGCTCCATCCGCAACACGATCGCACCGATGCGCCGCAGCGCGAGGTGATGGCGAAACCGACGGCGGACGCGGTCGCTCTCAGATATGCCCGCACTGTGCCGGTCGCAGCCGCGCCCATGGTCGTTTCCACCGGTGCTGCGACCACCCATGGCGTGATGTTGCCCAAGACCGCAACCGATGCCGATCTGCGGATGATTGCGGGCTTCATCCTGGTCTTCCTCAGCCTCATCATCATGGCCCGCGTGCGTTGGCGCGCGGGCCTGACGTGGCGCTGAAGACCTCTTGCGGACACGACCATGAACACGGCGCACGGGATCGTCAGAGCTTCCAGGCTGATCGCCCGTACGCCGCAAGGGAGCGGCATCTCGCCCATGCCTCTCCGGCGCGCACGCAGTCTTCCAGACGTCCCCCTGCGTGCGCGCATTCTTCTTTCGCTGCGAGTCCGGCGCACGCATGTGGCCATGCTGGTCGCGATCGTTCTCGGTATCGCCGGGCTTGTCTTGTCAGCCCAGGGTTTGTGGATGCACGCCAAAGCAAGACTCGCCCAGCTGCTGCTCGAACGTGCCTTCGCCGAAACGCTGGCGACCGGCGCCGATACCAAGCCCTGGACATGGGCCGATACCTGGCCGACCGCCCGGATCGAAGTGCCAAGGCTGAACGCGAACGTCATCGTGCTGCACGGGTCGAGCGGCCAGGCGCTTGCCTTCGGTCCCGGTCATGTCGAGACGACGCCGCATGCAGGCGGAGCCGGCACCGCCGTGTATTCCGCACATCGCGACACGCACTTCCGCTTCCTGAAGGATGTGACCGCGGGCGACGAGATCGTCGTGACATTGAGAACCGGCGACACGCACCGCTTTCGCGTCACGCACACATCGGTCGTGCGCTGGGATCAGTCCGGCATCGATCCGTTTGCCGACGGCCGCAATCTGATCCTCGCCACCTGCTGGCCGCTGGATGCGAAAATGCCGGGACCGATGCGCTATCTCGTGCACGCGGAACTGGTGAGCGAACGGATGGCGGCTCCTACAATCCGCTGAACCAGTTGTAGCCCTGGTTCTCCCAATAGCCGCCGAGATCCTTGTTGGTGACGTGCATGGCAATGATGTATTTCGGATTCTTGAAGCCGAGCTTGGTCGGCATCCGGCACTTCATCGGATAGCCATAGGCACGCGGCAGAATCTCGTCTCCGAACTTGAATGTGAGCTGCGTTTGCGGATGCAGCGCGGTCGGCATGTCGATGGTGGTCGAATAGCCCTCGGCGCATTGGAACCAGACATATTTCGCGCGGGTGTCGGCGCCGACGCGGCGAAGGAATTCCGAAAGCCGCACGCCGGTCCAACTACCGATCGCGCTCCAGCCTTCAACGCAGATATGCCGCGTGATCTGCGTCTCCTGCGGCAGCGCATAAAGTTCGTCCAGTGTCCAGGGCTTCGTGCTTTGGACAAGTCCGCCGACCTCAAATCGATAGTCCTTGCCGTCGATATCGGGAGCATCCTCGAGCGCATAATATGCGTTGAACGGGAAGGGCTTCGTGATCGCGCTTTTCGGATGGGTCAGAGCGAGCTGGTTCGGATCGAACAGCCACGCCTGCACACCGTCATTGAATTCTGACACCTTGCGCAGAACCTTTTCGGCCGAAATCGAATCGACGATGTCGCAGCCGGTGAGCATGGTCAGCGCCCCGAGCGATAACCCGCCGCGCAGGAAGGCGCGGCGCGCCGGATCGGGCATGATCTTGCCGGCATCCTTGAGCAGGAGCTTCTGATCGACGCCGGGAATGAGACGGCGTAAGCGCTTCATCTCGTCCTCCTATCGTCCGGTGATCATCGCGCGCAGGCTCTTCGGAACGACCAATGCCAGCACGACATGGATCACAAGGAAGCCGACGATCGTCGCCATCGCAAAAAAATGCACGTAACGCGTTGCGTCGTAGCCACCAAAGATGGCTGTCAGCGTCTGCAGCTGCACCGGCTTCCACAACGCGAGTCCGGACAGCGCGACAACGAAGCCCGCAACGATCACGCCGAGATAGAGCAGCTTCTGCACGGCATTGTAGACCGACAGGTCATCGTGCGAGAGGCGAAAGCGAGACGCGTCGCGAACCGTCGCAAACAGATCATACGACGAGATGGGCAGCAGCTTGCGGCGAAAACGGCCGGTGACGATGCCGAGTGCGACATAGATCAGGCCGTTCACCACGAACAGCCACATCGCCGCGAAATGCCACAGCAGCGCACCGGCGAGCCAACCGCCGAGCGTGATGGACGGCGAAAAGCTGAAGGCAAACAGCGGCGACGCATTATAGATCTGCCAGCCCGACATGATCATGATCAGCACCGCGACGGCATTGATCCAGTGCGTGATCCGCACCCAGACCGGGTGGATGACCGGGCGCGAGCGGTCCTGTGCGCCAATTGTCGTTGCTGTCATGGCCATGGCCCTCGACCCCACCTGACGAGGGAACACCGCGCCGGGCATGGCTGTTCCCGGCGCGGTATTTGCCTTTAGCTCGCCGGCAGCAGGACGCTGTCGATCACATGGATGACGCCGTTGGACTGGCGCACGTCGGCGATGGTCACCGTGGCAACCCCGCCCTTCTCGTCCGTGAGCGTGATCCGGTTGCCGTCCTTCTTCGCCTGCAGCACGCAGCCGCCCACGGTCTTGACCGGGTGCGTTCCCCTGTCATCGGCGATCATCTTGTTGATCGCGGACGACAGCGCGTTCGCCGAGACCACATGGCAGGTCAGGATCTTGGTCAGCGTGGCCTTGTTCTCCGGCCGTATCAGCGTCTCGACGGTTCCGGCCGGAAGTTTCGCGAAGGCAGCATTGGTCGGCGCGAACACCGTGAACGGTCCCTTGCCGGACAGCGTATCGACGAGACCGGCAGCCTTGACCGCCGCCACAAGCGTGGTGTGGTCTTTGGAATTGATGGCGTTCTCGACGATCGTCTTGTTCGAGAACATCGGCGCGCCACCCACCATCGGGTTCTTGTCCTGCGCGGCTGCCGTCGCAACGAATGCGAGCGTGGCGGCTGCGGTCATCAGTGTCATGCGGTTGAACATTATTTGCTCCCTTACGTGAGTTTGCGGCGGACCATCCGCCTTCAAGACGCGCGGCAGGGTTCGCCCGGAGCGGAGCGCTCAGTCGCCAACCATATCGTCGTCGTCGTGCAAGCTACGCTCGCTGGCGAACAGAGTTTCACGCGCCGCCCGTCTCACGCGTTCGTGAGCGCTGACGCAGAATTGTGGCGCCGGACGATTGCTTGACGCGTGGAGGGCTTGACGCGGGTTCGGACCCATCGTTGATACCAGCCGCCGGTATCGAGAAGGGCGCACAGCGCACGACCCACCAATGACCAAGACTGCTTCAGGAAATTATTTTGAAGATTTTCGGATCGGACAGATCCTTCGGCACGCCACGCCGCGCACGGTCACCACCGGCGATGTGGCAATTTACAATGGCCTGTTCGGCGCGCGTTTTGCGGTTCAATCGTCCGATGCCTTTGCCAAAAGCATCGGGTATCCGCGCTCGCCGATCGACGACCTTCTCGTGTTTCACATCGTGTTCGGCAAGACCGTGCCGGACGTTTCGCTGAACGCGGTGGCCAATCTCGGCTACGCGAATTGCCGCTTCCTCGCCCCGGTTTATCCCGGCGACACGCTCAACGCCGTATCGGAGGTGATCGGGCTTAAGGAAAATTCCAGCCGCAAGACCGGCATCGTGTTCGTGCGCTCGGTCGGCTATCGATCGGACGGGACGCAGGTTCTGGAATATGTCCGCTGGGTGATGGTGAGGAAGCGCGACGAAAAGGCCGCCCCTCAGGGAGAACACGTGCCGCGCCTGCCGACGGCGCTCGATCCGAAAATGCTCGGCGATGCGTGCCCGCCGATCGACACCGGCGCGTATGACAATCTCCTTGCCGGAAGTGCTCATCGCTTTGCCGATTACAACGTCGGCGAAAAGATCGACCACATCGATGGTGTGACGGTCGAAGAGGCGGAGCACATGATTGCAACGCGGCTATATCAGAACACCGCGCGCATCCACTTCAACCAATTCATCGAAGGCCAGGGCCGTTTCGGCCGCCGCCTGATCTATGGCGGACACGTGATCTCGCTCGCGCGATCGCTCTCGTTCAACGGGCTCGCCAACGCGTTTCACGTCGCCGCCATCAATGGCGGCCGCCATGTCGCGCCGCTCTTTGCGGGCAACACCGTGTTTGCATGGTCGGAAATTCTGGCCAAAGCGGAGCTGCCGCAACGAAGCGATCTCGGAGCGCTGCGCGTGCGCACCATCGCGACCAAGGATAAGCCGTGCGCCGGATTCCCGCTGAAGAACGGCGACGAGGACGATCCGGCCGTGATCCTCGATCTCGATTACTGGGTGCTGATCCCGCGCTGAGCGGGATCTATCCCCGGCGCATGTGCTCGACCAGCTGTCGCGCGAAGGGCGACAGCGCCGCGACGTCGCGAACGCAGATCGTCAGATCGCGCACGGCCCAGGTATCGGTGAGATCGACCGCCTTGATCGCCATGGAGCGCGCGGCCGATCGCACCGTCGTCTCCGGCACGATCCCGATCCCGGCATTACGCTCGACGAGGCGGCACACGCCATCGAACGAACGCAGCTGAACGCGCAGCTTCAGCGGCCGCCCCAGCCGGCTCGCCTTGTCGGCCAGGAAGCGCTGCAGGGCACTGGCGCGGTCGAGGCCGACAAAGTCGAAGTCCAGCACATCGGCAAAGGCCGCCTTTTCGCGCCGCGCCAGCGGATGATCGCGCGAGACCACCAGCACGAAGCGGTCGCTGCGGAACGGGAAGGTCACCAGCTGGCTGGTGTCTACCGTGCCGGCCACGATCCCGATGTCGCCGACGCCTTCGCCGATCAGACCGACAATCTCGTCCGACAGCCGCTCCTCGAGATCGACGCTGACATGCGGATGCGCCGCAAGAAACGGACTCAGGACGTCCGGCAGAAACTCGGTCAGTGCATTGGTATTCGACAGGATCCGGACCTGGCTGAAAAAGCCGCCCGAATAGGCGCCGAGATCCTCACGCAGCCGCTCGGCCTGGGCGAGGATGGTCCGGGCGTGCTGAAGCAATGTCCGGCCGGCCTGGGTCGGGGTCACGCCCTGCCGGTTCCGGATCAGCAGCGGGGCGCCGATGGCGTCCTCCATGTTCCGGATGCGCGTCGAGGCCGCTGCCAGCGCAAGATTGGCCCGAGCCGCACCCTGCGTGATGCTGCCAGCCTCCACCACGTGCCTGAACAGGCTCAGGTCAGGTATGTCGAATCGCAAGGTCGTCTCTTGGAAACTCTTTAATTGTGGCATCAGCCTTCGGAAACGGCGAAGGCAGCCTACTCCAAATGCTTATTGCGCGCATCAGAAATAGGGATATTGGTTCGCGGTTTCCGAAATTTGACTGCCTCTAAGGCAGCCAGATCTGCGGCTTCCGGCAGCCGGACGGTCATTTTGACCGCCGGCTCATGCTCCGGGGGCTAAAGTATTCCGGCCCCTGCGCCGGCTGGAGTTGGACGCGAATGGCACATACCCGCCGCCCGATCGAAAGACCGCTGTCGCCTCATCTCGGCATCTACCGGATGACGCTGACTATGATGATGTCGATCGTCCACCGCATCACTGGCGGTGCGCTGTTTTTCGGCACGCTTCTGATGGCCTGGTGGCTGCTGGCAGCGGCCGCCGGCCCGACCGCTTATGCCAAGGTCCAGGCCTTCATGGGCTCGATCATCGGGCTGCTGATCCTGTTTGGCTACACGTGGGCCCTGATCCACCACATGCTCGGCGGCGTCCGCCACCTGATCTGGGACACCGGCCGCGGCTTCGGCCCGGCCGAGCGCGAGTGGCTGACCCTCGCCACCCTGATCGGCTCGATCGGTCTCACGCTGCTGATCTGGATCGTCGGCTTTATCTTCATGGGAGGCGCACGATGAGCGACAAGCAGACCTCCATGCGCACACCGCTGTCGCGCGTTCGCTACCTCGGCTCGGCGCATTCCGGCACCGACCATTTCTGGAAGCAGCGGGTCAGCTCAGTTGCACTGGTCCCGCTCACCATCATCTTCGTGGTCATCATCATCGGACTGCTCGGGCGCAATCACGCCGCCGCCACGCAGATCCTCGGTTCGCCATTCGTCGCGATCACCATCATGCTGTTCGTGATCGCGAGCGCCTACCACATGTGGCTCGGCATGCAGGTGATCATCGAGGATTACGTGCATAGCGACATGAAGCTCACGCTGATCATGTGCAACACCTTCTTCTGTTTTGTCATCGGCCTGTCCTGTCTTTACGCGCTGGTGAAGTTGTCCTTCGGAGTTTGATGCCATGAATGCAAAGACCAACGGCAGCAAACCGAATTGTGGGCCCGCTGTGACCGGCGCCGCCTACCCCATCGAGGATCACACCTTCGACGTCGTCGTCATCGGTGCGGGCGGCTCCGGGCTGCGCGCGGTGGTCGGCTGCGCCCAGGCGGGACTGAAGACCGCGTGCATCACCAAGGTGTTCCCCACGCGTTCGCACACCGTCGCGGCACAGGGCGGCATCGCAGCCTCGCTCGGCAATATGGGGCCGGACGACTGGCGCTGGCACATGTACGACACCGTCAAGGGATCGGACTGGCTCGGCGACCAGGACGCGATCGAGTACATGGTGCGCAACGCACCCGAAGCCGTCTATGAACTCGAACACTGGGGCGTGCCGTTCTCGCGTACCGAAGACGGCAAGATTTACCAGCGTCCGTTCGGCGGCATGACGACCGACTTCGGCAAGGGCATTGCGCAGCGCACCTGCGCCGCAGCCGACCGCACCGGTCACGCCATGCTGCACACGCTGTATTCCCAGTCGCTGCGCTATTCGGCGGAATTTTTCATCGAATATTTCGCCATCGACCTGATCATGGACCAGGAAGGCCGCTGCGTCGGCGTCGTCGCGCTCAAGCTCGATGACGGTTCGATCCATCGCTTCCGCGCCAGCATGACGATCCTTGCGACCGGCGGTTACGGCCGCGCCTACTTCTCCGCCACCTCCGCGCATACCTGCACCGGCGACGGCAACGCGATGGTGCTGCGCGCCGGCCTGCCGCTGCAGGACATGGAGTTCGTGCAATTCCATCCCACCGGCATTTACGGCTCCGGCTGCCTGATCACCGAAGGCGCGCGCGGCGAAGGCGGTTATCTCGTCAATTCCGAGGGCGAGCGCTTCATGGAGCGCTATGCGCCGTCAGCGAAGGACCTTGCCTCGCGCGATGTCGTCTCGCGGTCGATGACGGTCGAGATCCGTGAAGGCCGCGGCGTCGGCAAGAACAAGGATCACATCTTCCTGCATCTCGATCACCTGACGCCGGAGGTGCTGCACCAGCGCCTGCCGGGCATTTCCGAGAGCGCGCGCATCTTCGCCGGCGTCGATCTCACGAAAGAGCCGATCCCGGTGCTGCCGACCGTTCACTACAACATGGGCGGCATCCAGACGAACTTCCACGGCGAGGTTCTGACCAAGAAGAACGGCAATCCCGACACCGTCGTGCCGGGCCTGATGGCGATCGGCGAAGCCGCCTGCGTGTCGGTGCACGGCGCCAACCGGCTCGGCTCGAACTCGCTGATCGACCTCGTGGTATTCGGCCGCGCCGCGGCGGAGCGCTGCAGTCAGACCGTCGAGAAGAACGGCAAGCAGCCCGAGCTGCCGAAGGATTCGGCCGATCTCGCGCTGTCCCGCCTCGACAAGTTCCGCCACGCCAGCGGCGGCACGCCGACGGCGCAGCTGCGGCTCAAGATGCAGAAGGTCATGCAGAACAATTGCGCGGTGTTCCGCACCGGCGAGACCCTGCAGGAAGGTCACAAGCTGATCCACGAGGTCTATGGCGGCATGCCCGACCTGCATGTCACCGACCGCTCGCTGACCTGGAATTCAGATCTGGTCGAGACCATGGAACTCGACAATCTCATCGCACAGGCCGTGGTGACGATGGATTCGGCGCTGAACCGTACCGAGAGCCGCGGTTCGCATGCGCGCGAGGATTATCCGGAGCGTGACGACAAGAACTGGATGAAGCACACGCTCGCCTGGTTCGATCCCAAGACCGGCAATGTGACGATCGAATATCGGCCGGTGCATACCTACACGATGACGAACGACATCACCTACATCGAGCCGAAGGCGCGCGTGTACTGATGCGGATGACCGTCAAACCGCATTGTTTGGCGGCCCGGACCGGGTGCGGTCCGGTTTATGCATGGAAACTCCTCAGCGTAAGCCAAGAGCGAGGAGTATCCCATGCTTGAACCCGTCATGATCGTGAACGTCATCCTGGCCTGCATGGCCGTGATCGCCGGCCTGTGCAGCCGCTCCTTTCTGACTGCGCTGGTCGCCGGGGTTGTCCTCGGACTGATCCATGTCGGCCTTGTGGTCCTGATCGGCCTGCAATCCGGATCCTTGGCACTGAGCGAGCTGCCCTACCTCAAGGACGGCGTCGATATGGCGATGCAGACCGGCCACCTGAACTTCGCGAATGCCCGCTACGCGACCTACCTCGCCGAATCCGGGCTCGCACTCCTGCTCATCGTCATTGCGGGCTGGATCGTCCGCTCGCTGTTCGTGCTGATGGGGCTTGCACCAAAGCGGCCCGAACTTGTGGAAGCTGAAGCCTGAAGGCGCGGCGCCCGGCTCCGCTTGGCCGGGTGTACGCCAAACTGAGAGATCAAGATGGTCGAGTTCACGCTGCCGAAGAATTCCAAGGTCACCGAAGGCAAGACCTGGCCCGGCAAGCCGGGCGCGAAGAACGAGCGCGAGTTTCGCGTTTATCGCTGGAATCCGGATGACGGCAACAATCCGCGCGTCGACACCTACAAGGTCGACACCGACGATTGCGGCCCGATGGTTCTGGATGCGCTGATCTGGATCAAGTCGAACATCGACGCGACGCTGACCTTCCGCCGCTCATGCCGCGAAGGCGTCTGCGGCTCCTGCGCGATGAATATCGACGGCCAGAACACGCTCGCCTGCACGCGCGGCATGGACGAGATCAAGGGCGAGGTGAAGATTTCTCCGCTGCCGCATATGCCGGTGGTGAAGGATCTCGTGCCCGATCTCACGCAGTTCTACGCGCAATATGCCTCGGTGCAGCCGTGGCTGAAGACCGAAACGCCGCAGCCGCAGAAGGAATGGCGGCAGAGCGAAGAGGACCGCGCGAAGCTCGACGGTCTCTACGAATGCATCCTTTGCGCCTGCTGCACGACATCCTGCCCGAGCTATTGGTGGAACGGCGACCGCTATCTCGGCCCGGCCGCGTTGCTGCAGGCCGGCCGCTGGCTCAAGGACTCGCGCGATGAGGCCAAGGGAGAACGACTCGACTTCCTCGAGGACCCGTTCCGGCTCTATCGCTGCCACACCATCCTGAACTGCTCGAAAGCCTGTCCGAAGGGTCTCAATCCGGCAAAGGAAATCGCCGACATCAAGAAGATGATGGTCGAGCGGCAGGTCTGATTTGCGCGTTACCCGCTTGGTGACCGCGTCTTGAAAACGAATGGCCGGGCAGCGATGCCCGGCCATTTTGTTTTGCGGTGCTCGGTCCGGATGACGCAAGCTCACCCGGGAACGTCTCTCGATCCTGCGTGTTACCGTGTGTCGCCGGCCGGCCCGAAGGAGTGCAGCAGATGAGTGACGACGCCGAACGCGTGTGGGACCTGATGGAGAAGATTTCCATCTGCATGCTTGCGAGCTGGGATGGCCATGAACTGAGCTCGCGCCCGATGGGTGCGTTCGTGCGGCGCAAGAACAACGCGATCTATTTTCTGACCGATGCCCGTCATCACAAGGACGACGATATCCGGAAATTCCCGAAGGTCTGCCTCGCCTTTGCCGATCCGGGGAGCGAGCGTTTCGTGTCGCTGTCGGGTCAGGCAGAAGTGTCTGCCGATCGCGGCGTGATTCGCGAACTGTGGTCCACGCCCGCCAAGGCGTGGTGGGACTCACCGGACGATCCCAATATCCGCATGCTCAAGGTCACGCCCGAGGACGCCCAGTATTGGGAAGGACCGGGCAAGGTCGTCAGCACGGTCAAGATGGCGATCGCCGCCGCCACGGGAAAGCGTCCCGACATGGGCGACAACAAAAAGGTCGCGATGAATTGAGCCCGGGCGATCGGGTTGCTGCCGCGTCGCAGCATGTACGGGCTTTCAGCAATTCGCCGCGCAAGCGTCATGATCTCGCCGTATCAGCGCTGATTCGCATGCCATAGTGCATGCGTCTGCAGAACGAACTCGTCATGAGTTCGCAACGAGACGGACTTCCGGAACGCTCTCCCTAGAAGACAAAGCGAGCTCACGAATGCGATTGAAAGCCATACTTTTGGCCAGTGCGGCCGTGCCCGTGCTGACCCTGGTTCAACCTGCAATGGCGGCCCAGCCGGCTGGCCTCCTGCAGCTCGCACAGGCGCCAGCCCCTGCTGATCCGAAGAAGCCCGCCGCAAAGCCTGCGCCGAAGGCCGCGCCGCCCGCAGCGCCGGCTGCGAGACCCGCACCGCCGCCGCCAGCAGCGGCCCGCCCTGCACCGCCGCCGCCCGCCGCGGCACGACCTGTTGCCCCTCCTCCGCCTGCCGCAGCACGGCCCGCTCCGCCGCCTCCGCCGGCTGCCAGAACCGCTCCACCCCCGCCAGCAGCACGCCCAGCAGCACCTGCGGCGCAGACACCTCCGCCTCCCGCCGGGCGCGCAGGCCCAGCCGCGCAGACGCCGCCGGCCGCCCAGACCCCGCAGCAGCGGCAGGATTCGCGTCAGGACCGCCGGCAGGATCGGCAAGATAATCGCCAAGACACGCGACAGGATCGCCGCGATCAGCGTCAGCCGCCCGCCGCCCCGACCACGAGCCAGCCGGTGCCGCCCGCGACACCAGCGGCGCCAGTGACTCCGCCGGCGGCCCGACAAGATACCCCGCCGCCCTCGACGGCGCCGGCTGGCCGTCCGGTGCCCCCGGCCGCCGATCAACGTCGCGACGCCCCGCAGCGGCAGGATACGCGTCAGGACCGACGCGATGATCGTCAGGACTCCCGGCAGGATCGTCGTGACGATCGGCAGGATGCGCGACAGGATCGTCGTGACGACCGTCGCGACATCCGCCGCCTCGACGATCTGCGGCAGGAACGCCGCGAGGTCCGCGAAGGCAATCGCACCCTCATTCGCGAAGGCGATCGCACCATCGTCCGCGAAGGCAACACGACCATTATCCGTCG
>NZ_DATMRV010000231.1:0-34956 GCF_035565795.1 Pseudorhodoplanes sp. | reverse complement strand
CTTTCCGACCGGATCATGGTGATGACCTACCGCCCCGGAAAGATCAAACGCATCGTCGATATCGACCTGCCGCGCCCCCGCACCTCCGACATCGTCGGCAGCGATGCCTTCGGCCACTACGTCGCGCAGATCTGGAGCGACCTTCGCGAAGAGGCGAGCCGCGGTCTGGCAGAATCTGAAGCGCAGGCCCGCCTTGCGCCGGGACGGCGCACGTGAACGCCGCCCTGTCCCGCTCGCGAGTTGCGCCTGTCCTGCTCGGACTGGGGACTCTCGCTGCGTTCATTGCGCTGATGCAGGTGCTCGTCGTCACCGGCGTGCTGAACAAGTTCATCGTGCCGCCACCGTCAGACGTAGCGCTTGCATTCGAACGCGTGATTGTCGAGGAGCAGATCGTCGAACGCTTCATGCTGACGATGAGGGAATGCATCTCCGCGGCAGCCCTCCTTGCGATATTCGGCATCTCCATCGGTACGCTGCTGCACAAGTTCAACATCCTGCGACAGGCGACCGAAACCTGGGTCGCGGCAGCCGCGGCGGCGCCGACCGTCCTGATGTATCCGCTGTTCATGGTGATCTTTGGCCGCTCCGCGACCACCATCATCATGATGGGTTTCGTTGCGGGTCTTCCGGCCGTCATCCTCAAGACCATCGAGGGCCTGTCCGGCACCAGGCACGTGCTGATGAATGTCGGCCGGAGCTTCAAGCTCTCGCCTTGGCAGATCTTCTGGAAGATCCAGCTTCCGTCCGCGCTCCCGACGATCTTCACCGGTTTCAAGCTCGGGCTGATCTTCGCGCTCATCAATGTCGTCGGCGTGGAATTCCTGATCAATTTCGGCGGCCTCGGCCAGCTCATCAACGACCTGGCCGAACGTTACGACCTCGCCGGCACCTATGCCGCGATCTGCTTCGTGATCCTGGTGAGCGTGTGCTTCTTCGTTGTCGTGGAATGGATTGAGCGATGGCTGACGCGGGCCGCCTGACACGAACCGCCTCGATGCGCGCACCGGTCATCGGTCCGGTGACGCTGGTTCGCATCGCCATCATCGCGGCGGTGCTCCTTGGCTGGGAGGCACTTGCGCAATCGGGCCTCCTTTATCGCGACGTCGTCCCCTCGCTGTTCGCCATCGGCAAGGCCATCGTCGGCCTTCTCACCGATCCGCAATATTACTGGCACCTCGGCGTCACGGCTTACGAAGTCGCCGCGGCGCTCGCGATCGGGGGCATCAGCGCCATCGTGGTCGGGCTCGTTATCGGCGGCAACAAGTTCCTGAGCCGCGCGTACGAGCCCTATCTCTATTATCTCGGGCCGACGCCAAAGATCATCTTCTTCCCGATCATGATCATGTGGTTCGGCGTTGGCCCCCCATCGAAGATCGCCCTCGGCACGCTGTCCTGCTTCTTCCCGATCGCGCTGTCGGTCGCGGCCGGCATGCGGCAGATCGAGCCGGTACTGATCCGTGTCGGCCAGAGTTTCCGCGCCAATGCCTGGCAGATGGCGACCAAGGTCTATCTGCCGGCGATGCGCCATCCGATCATCAACGGCATCCGGCTCGGCCTCGGCGTCGCACTGATCGGCACGCTGCTGGCGGAAACCAAGCTGTCGAACCGCGGCATCGGCTTCCTGATCATCCAGGCGTACAGCCTGTTCGACATGCCGCGCATGTACGCGATGCTGATCGTGCTGTTCGTCCTCGCGATCGCAGCCAACGCGCTGGTCGGACGCCTCGGCGGGCTCGACCAGATCAAGCGGTTCTAAGAAACGACGGAGGACATGATGACACCAACCACCGCGCTGCTTGTCGCGGCCGCGATCGGCGCAGTCACGCTCTCCCAGTCGCCGCTGGCTCTTGCCAGGATAAGCTGAAGCTCGCTATCGGGCAGCGCGGCAACTGGGACACCGCGACTCGCACGTCGGCGAAAAGGCCGGCAAGCCTACCGCCAAACCATCGACTATGTATCCCAGCGATCCGGCGATCAAGGACTACGCGGAATTCGCGAAGATTGACGAAGGGATGGCAAAGCGGGTACGCGACCAGTTCTTCCCGCGTGCAATTATCGAGCCCGACCAGATCAAGGGTCTCGACACGCTACTCCCGGAAGCTGTCACGCTGAAATTCATCGACAAGGAGTTGTCGAAGGAGCAGCAGGCCGAACTGTTCCAGGTGCCGCTGAAGAAATGACACGTGGTTTCCTGTCGCAGATCGCGCGCCCCGAGTGCGTCAGCCTGACTCGTGATGGCTTTCTCCACGTCGTTCGGAGTTGACCCATGAACACCGCCGTCCCGCCCCAGCCCGCCATCCCGACAAAAGTCACCCTGCCCGAGCACCGCGATGCCTATTACGGCGGGAAATGGCATGCGCCGAAAGACGGCCGATATGTCGACACCATCAGCCCGGGCACGGGTGAATCGCTCGGCAAGGTCGCCGATTGCGGAACCGCCGACATGGACGCAGCGATCGCGGCCGCCAAGGCAGCCTTCAACGAATGGCGGCGCGTTCCGCCGCTCGAGCGCGCACGCATCCTGAAGCGGGTCGCGCAGATCCTGCGTGAGAACGCCGGAGAACTCGCGATGATCGATGCCGCCGATTGCGGCAACCCGGTCAAGGAAATGCTGGCGGACGCGACCATCGCCGCCGCGCAGATGGAGTTCTTCGCCGGTCTCGTCACCGAGGTGAAAGGCGCTTCGATCCCGATGGGACCGGACGTCGTGAACTTCTCCGTGCGTGAGCCGCGCGGCGTCGTCGGGCGCATCATCCCCTTCAACCACCCCTTCATGTTCTGCGCCGGAAAGTCGGCAGCAGCTTTGGCGACCGGCAACACCATCGTTGTGAAGCCGCCGGAACAGGCGCCGCTCTCTTCGCTGCGTCTCGCCGAATTGTGTGACGGCCTGTTCCCGCCCGGCGTGTTCAACGTCGTCCCCGGCGGCCGGGACGCGGGCGCCCGGCTGTCCTCACATCCGGATATTGCGATGGTGGCACTTGTCGGCAGCGTGCCGACCGGTCGCGCCGTGATGAAGGCGGCGGCGGAAACGGTGAAGCCCGTGCTGCTCGAACTCGGCGGCAAGAACGCGCTGATTGCCTATCCCGATGCCGATCCCGACGAGGTTGCCGGCGGCGTCATCGGCGGCATGAACTTCACCTGGTGCGGCCAGTCCTGCGGATCCACCAGCCGCGCGTTCGTCCATGAGAAGATCTACGACGCCGTTCTCGCCAAGGTCAAAGAGAAGGCCGCGTATTACAAGCCCGGCATTCCGACCGATCCGGCGACGACCATGGGCGCCATCGTGTCCAAAGTGCAGTACGAGCGCGTCTTGTCCTACATCGAGTCAGCCAAGGCCGATGGTGCGCGGCTGCTCTATGGTGGCAATCGCCCGTCCGATCCGAAACTCGCCAAGGGTTTCTTCGTCGAGCCAAGCATCTATGCCGACGTCACGCCCGACATGAAGATCGCACGCGAAGAAATCTTCGGCCCGGTGCTGTCGATCTTCAAATGGTCGGACGAGAAGACGATGCTGCAACAGGTGAATGCCGTCGAATACGGCCTCACCTGCTCGATCTGGACGAACGACCTCTCGACCGCCCATCGCACCGCGATGGAAGTCGAGGCCGGCTTCATCTGGGTCAATGAGGTTTCCAAGCATTTCCTCGGCGCGCCGTTCGGCGGCTTCAAGCAGAGCGGCATCGGCCGCGAGGAATGCTTCGAGGAAATGCTCGCCTTCACGCAGGAGAAGAATATCCACGTGAAGCTGAAGCCTGCGAAGGCCTGACGGCTAGATCTTCACGCTCTCCAGTGTCGCCGGATGGAACAGATCCTCCGGCGTCACGAGCTTCGACGAGAGCCCCTGCGCGTGGTGGTGACGGAAGAACGTCTCCAGCACGTGCCGGTTTGCCGGCACGCCATAGGACCAATAATCATCGCCCATCAGCGCGCGCGCTTCCAGGATGCGCTCCTCGATGAAGGGCAGCGTCGCCTTCACCGCGGACACGTCGGCGAGGCGCTCCATCGCGATCGCCTTCGACTGCTCGAACGCCTTCAGCACCGCTGCCGGCAGCCAGGGATGCTTCTCCGCAAGCGTCTTGCGCACCCCGACGATATGCATGATCGGGAAGATCTTGGTGCGCCTGTAGTAGTCCTTCGCCGCGGCTTCAGGATCCGGAAACAACCAGCCGACATTGGGCGTATCCGCCGGCAACGCCGGTGCGCGCGGCGCCATGAACGCGTCGATCTCGCCGGACGCAAGCATGCCCGAAATCGTCTTGCCTTCGGGCGCGTTCTCAAGCCGCACATTGCTCGGCAGGTTGAGCTTGATCTTCTCGGGCCGCCCCGGATGCGCGATCCCGCCGCGGACCCAGGTGACGTCCGACGGCTTCACACCGAATTCGTCCTCGAGCAGCGCCCTCGCCCACACCACCGCCGTGAGCTGATATTCCGGCAGGCCGATACGCTTGCCCTTCAGGTCCTCCGGCTTCTTGATCCGGTCCGTGCGCACATAGATCGACGTGTGGCGGAAACAGCGGGACAGGAATGCCGGCACACCGACATAGGGAAAATTGCCGTCTGCGGTCTTCACCGTTGAGCTGGATAGCGACAATTCGCAGATGTCGAAATCGGTCGTCTTGAAGGCACGGAAGAAAATCTCCTCTGGCGACAGCGTCATGAAGACGGGATCGACACCATCCATCTGCACGGCGCCGTCAATCAGCGGGCGGTTGCGGTCGTAATCACCGATGGCGATGGAGAGATTGAGCTTGGACATTCCCGGCTGCTTTCCTGTGACAGTGCTGCGCTGTCTTAGCCAATGCGGTCCGTGCGCGCCACATCGAGCAGCCGCAGCTGCACGCGTTCCGCCCCCTGCCAGCGGTCGACCGAGAGCTGTCCCGCCACATGCATGGACTGCCCGCGGCCTTCGATCAGTGCGCGGCCAAGATCGCTGTTCGCGGAACGAAATGCGATGGCGTTGAGAAACGCACCGTCCACGCTGCGCAGGCGCGCGCGGATGTGCTGGTCGCCGACAATATCGGCGAAGGCGATGATGTGCGCCGGTAAGGCGAAAACCGGATCGGGATTGCCGGCGCCGAAGGGCCCTGCCCGCAACATCGACGCGCAGAATTCGAGGCTCACGGTGGCGGCGCTGAGCGCGCCGTCGATCAGAAGCGCCTCGTCGCGTCTCGCCGCCTCGACAGCATCGCCGAGTTCGGCTTCCAGATAGGCTCGGAATTCCGCCAGCCGCTCGCGGCGGATGGTGATGCCGGCCGCCATCGCGTGCCCGCCGCCTTTCAGAAGGAGACCGTCCGCCACCGCCTTCCGAACGGCGCGACCGAGATCGACGCCCTGGATCGAACGACCCGATCCGGTGCCGATGCCGCCAACGCCGAGCGCGATCGCAAATGCGGGGCGGGCGAATTTTTCCTTCAGCCGTGCGGCAACAAGTCCGACAATTCCCGGATGCCAGCCCTCGGACGCGGTCACGACGACGGCGCCCTTCTCTTCCAGCCCCAGTGCGGCAAGGGCCTCGGCCTCCGCCTCGGCCAGCATCTGCTGCTCCATCGCCTGCCGCTCGCGATTGAGCCGGTCGAGTTCGGCAGCGATCCGTCCCGCCTCGGTGGGATCTTCCTCAAGCAGCAGATTGGCACCGAGATCGGCGCGTCCGATGCGCCCGCCTGCGTTGATGCGCGGCCCGAGGACGAAGCCGAGATGATACGGCTCGGGCGGTCCGTCGAGCCGCGCCGCATCCATCAGCGCGGTAAGCCCGACATTCTCGCGGCGCCGCATCGAGATCAGGCCCTTCGACACGAAGGCGCGGTTCAGCCCCCTCAGCGGCACGACATCCGCGATGGTGCCCAGCGCAACGAGATCGAGCGCGCCGAGCAGATCAGGCTCGGAGCGCGTGCCGTCGAAAAAGCCGCGCCGCCGCAATTCGCGATTGGTCGCGACCAGCGTCATGAACACGAGACCGACGGCGGCCAGATGATTCAATCCGGACAGATCGTCGAGACGGTTCGGGTTCACGATCGCAACCGCCGGCGGCAACAGTGGATCGCATTGGTGATGATCGATGACGACCGTGTCGAGCTTGAGCCTCGCCGCTTCGGTCAAAGGCTCGATCGATGTCGTGCCGCAGTCCACCGTCACCAGCAGGGTCGCGCCGCGCTCGGCGAGCCCGCGGATCGCATCGACGTTGGGACCGTATCCTTCGAACAGCCGGTCCGGAATGTGGATGACGGGGTTCAGTCCAAAATGGCGAAGATAACGGGCGAGCAGCGCCGACGATGTGGCCCCGTCCACGTCATAGTCGCCGAAGATCGCAACATTCTCCGAGCGCACGATGGCGTCGGCAATGCGCGCTGCCGCATCGCGCATCCCGGTCAGCGTGTCGGGATCTGGCATCAGCCGTTTCACGGCGGGATCGAGATAGCCGTCCGCATCTGCGGCCTCGATGCCGCGGCCGGCCAGAATGCGCGCCAGCATGTCCGGCACGCCGTGGCGCTGGGCAATCGCAAGGGCGAGCGCGGTGCCGCGCGCGTCCAGCCGGTCGCGCCAGGCGCGGCCGCGCACGGATTTCTCTACCCCCAGAAAGAAGCGCTGAGGCGCTTCCGACATTGGGGCCAGCGCTGGCAAAGCGGCAGACATTAGAACCGAATCGGCTTGTCAGAAGAGCTTGCGATACTGAATGAAGCCGGACCGATCTGCCAGTTTGTCATAGAGCGCGCGGGCCGTGTGGTTGTCTTCCTGGGTCAGCCAATGAACCCGGCTCGCCCCATGGGCCCGCGCCGCCTGTTCTACGGCCTCAATCAGTGCGCGGCCGGCGCCGAGGCCCCGCGCTTCCTTCACCACGAACAGGTCCTGGAGGTAACAATAGTCGCCGATGGTCCAGCACGACCTGTGGAAAAGATAGTGGACGATCCCGATAAGCCGGCCGCCGGAATAGGCCCCGAGCACGAACATCGGCTCGGCCGGATCGTGCAGCCGCTGCCACAGCACGTCGGTCGTCTCGGGCGGCACCCGTGACTCGTAGAAGGTGAGATAGCCCTGCCAGAGCGGCTCCCAGGCGGAACGCTCATCCGGCCCCGGCGGCCGGATGAGGAGGTCAGATCCGATCATGGACGCACACGCCGCCGTCGGAATCTGCGTGCGTCATGGTCGCAATCTCAGTCGAGGTGGAACTTGTCGAGCTGACGATGTTCGGCGCGGATGTAGCGCACCGTGCCGGTGACGGAGCGCATCACGACAGTCTCGGTCTCGATGATGTTCTTGCCGAACTTGACGCCGGTGAGCATCGGGCCGGTGGTGACGCCGGTGGCGGCGAATAGGCAGTCGCCCTTCACCATGTCTTCGATCTCGTATTTCTTCTTCGGATCCTTGATGCCCATCTTCAGCGTGCGCTCGCGCAACGCCTCCGAGTCAATGACGAGGCGGCACTGCATCTGGCCACCGATGCAGCGGAGCGCCGCCGCCGCCAGCACGCCTTCCGGCGCGCCGCCGATGCCGAGATAGATGTCGATCCCGGTCTTCGGCTCGGCGCAGTGAATGACGCCGGCAACGTCGCCGTCGGAAATCAGGCTGACCGCCGCGCCGGTCTTGCGCACGGAGGCGATGATGTCGGCATGCCGAGGCCGGTCAAGCAGGATCGCCGTGATCTCGGACGGCTTCACGCCTTTGGCCTTCGCGAGGTTGAGGATGTTCTCTTCCGGTGGTGCGTCAAGATCGATGGTGCCCTTCGGATAGCCTGGTCCGATCGCAATCTTGTCCATGTAGCAGTCGGGCGCATGAAGCAGCGTGCCGGCATCGGCCATCGCCAGCGTTGCGATCGCGCCTGGCATGTTCTTCGCGCACAAGGTCGTGCCTTCGAGCGGATCGACCGCGATATCGACCTTGAACCCGCTCTTGTTGCCAACCTGCTCGCCGATGAACAGCATCGGCGCCTCGTCCATTTCGCCCTCGCCAATCACCACCGTGCCGTCGATCGGCAGCCTGTTGAGCTCGCGCCGCATCGCATCAACCGCGGCCTGGTCGGAGGCCTTGTCCTTGCCATGTCCCCGCAGCCGCGCCGCCGACACCGCTGCGCGCTCGGTGACGCGCACTATTTCGAGCGACAGAACACGCTCGAGTACCAGATTGGGTGCTACGGTAATCGTCGACGTCATTTCGTCCCCTTCCCCGCCAGAGGCGGCCAGTTCGCGGCCGCCCGGCAAGCTTCTATCGGTTTTTCTCGATACGGATCAATTGCGGCTCGCCGGAAATCACTTGGTCGGCTTTCACCGCCGCGAGAGCCCGCCGCACCGCGTCTTCCGTGGTCGCATAGGTGATCAGGATGACCGGAACCGGGCCGCTCGCGGTCCTGGCGTCCTTGCCGCCCTGCGGCCCGAGATGCCGCTGCACGATCGATTCCAGCGAAATTTCCTGTTCCGCGAGGCGCGTGGCGATGGTCGCCGCGGTTCCCGGCTTATCCACGGCGAGGAGCCGGATGTAATAGCCACCCTCGTGCATCTGCATGGGCGCCTTGCCCGCGATCGTGAGGCTTTCGACCGCGCGCCCGAATGGCGCAACGCGCGCCCCGCGGGCAATGTCCCCGATATCGGCGACCACCGCCGAGGCCGTCGCGAGGCCGCCCGCGCCAGGACCGACCAGCGTGATCGGCGCGATGCCCTCGGCGTCCACCGTCACCGCATTGGTCACGCCCATCACCTGCGCGATCGCCGAATCCTTCGGCACCATGGTCGGATGCACGCGCTGCTCGATTCCGCCTTCGGTCTTCACCGCAACGCCGAGTAGCTTGATGCGGTAGCCGAGTTCGTCGGCGGCCATGAGATCGGCCGGCGCGATCGAAGAGATGCCCTCGACATAGATCGCGTCCGCATCGACCCTGGTACCGAACGCGATCGACGCCAGGATCGCGAGCTTCTGCGCCGTGTCGTAACCCTCGACGTCGAAGGTCGGATCGGCCTCGGCGTAACCGAGCCGTTGTGCGTCCTTGAGACACTCGGCGAAGGACAGCTTGTCCTGCTCCATCCGGGTCAGGATGTAATTGCAGGTCCCGTTCAGGATGCCGTAGATGCGCGCGAACGAGTTGCCTGCAAATCCCTCGCGCAGCGTCTTGATGATCGGGATCGCGCCGGCGACAGCGGCTTCGAAATTCAGCGCGACGCCGTTCTTCTCGGCGAGTTCGGCGAGCGCGAGACCGTGTTTCGCAAGCAGCGCCTTGTTGGCGGTGACAACCGACTTCTTCGCCTTCAGGGCGGCTTCAATCGCCGCCTTCGCCGGATCGCCGTCGCCGCCCATCAGTTCGACGAACACATCAATCGCCGGGTCGGACGCAAGCGCCACCGGATCGTCGATCCAGCGCACGCCGGACAGATCGACACCGCGATCCTTGCCCTTCTTGCGGGCGGTGACGGCAGCAACTTCGACCGGCCGACCGCACCGCGCGGCCAGCTGTCCTTCGGCAATGAGCCGTACGACCGAAGAGCCGACAGTGCCTAAGCCGGCAAGACCCACCTTGAGGGGCGCGACCATATCCAGATCCGAAACTTTGAGGCGGAGCGACTAGCGCCGGTTGGCGAGCGGAACGACGTTATGAAGCTTGTCGATTCCGGTTTCGAGGAAGCGGCGGATGTTGCGCGCAGCCTGCCGGATACGCTGCTCGTTTTCGACGAGTGCAATCCGGACATGATCGTCGCCGTGCTCGCCGAATCCGATGCCCGGCGCGACCGCAACATCGGCTTTCTCGACCAGCAGCTTCGCGAACTCGATCGATCCCATCTCGCGGAACGGCTCGGGCAATTTCGCCCACGCGAACATCGAGGCCGACGGCGACGGAATGTGCCAGCCAGCGCGTCCGAAGCTTTCGACCATCGCGTCGCGCCGCTTGCGATAGATATCGCGCATCTCGCGGATGCAATCGTCCGGTCCATTGAGTGCGGCGGTGGCCGCGACCTGCACCGGCGTGAATGCGCCGTAATCGAGATAGGATTTCACGCGGCCGAGCGCCGCGATGACCCGCTCGTTGCCGACTGCAAAGCCCATGCGCCAGCCCGGCATCGAGAATGTCTTGGACATCGAAGTGAACTCGACGGTGACATCCATCGCACCCGGCACCTGCAGCACGGACGGTGGCGGGTTGTCGTCGAAATAGACTTCGGCATAGGCGAGGTCCGACAGAATCAGAATCTCGTGCTTCTTCGCGAACGCCACGAGGTCGCGATAGAAATCCAGACTTGCGACGCAGGCCGTCGGATTGGCCGGATAGCAGGCGATGACCGCGATCGGCTTCGGAATCGAATGAACCAGCGCCCGCTCCAGTGCCAGGAAGAAGTCCGGATTGGGCTCGGCCGGTACCGAGCGGATGACGCCGCCCGCCATCAGGAATCCAAAGGCATGGATCGGGTAGCTCGGATTGGGAACCAGCACGACGTCGCCCGGCGCAGTGATCGCCTGCGCGACATTGGCGAAGCCCTCTTTAGAGCCGAGCGTCGCGACGACCTGCGTATCGGGGTTGAGCTTCACTCCGAAGCGGCGCGCATAATAGGCCGCCTGGGCGCGGCGCAGGCCTGCGATACCCTTCGAGGCCGAATAGCGATCGGTGCGCGGCTTGCCGAGCGTCTCTTTCATCTTCTCGATGACATGCGCGGGCGCCGGCAGGTCCGGATTGCCCATGCCGAGATCGATGATGTCGGCGCCGGCGTTGCGGGCGGCGGCCTTGGCGCGGTTCACCTGCTCGAAAACGTAGGGCGGCAGACGTCGAACGCGATAAAATTCTTCCATGGAGGCGTGTCCTTGGCGCCAAGGCTTTGTCGGAGCCCGAAGGCTCCCCCGAGCCGGAGTCGGGGAATTGTTGATTCAAATGGCCGGCGAATGGGATGCTTTTATCACGGGCGCGGGCTTCCGCCAGTGGTCTGGGACGGCATTGGCCAGGGAGGCGTCCCGGGGGCGGCCTGACCAGGCACTCTACTGCCGGCGGATGACTTGTCCTGGCTCTTGGTCTGGTCCTTGGCCCGCGCCCTGGTTTGGCCGTTGGCCTCGCTCTTCGGCTTGCTTTTTGGCTTGGCCTTCGCCTGCGCTTCCGTTGCACCCGCGGCCCTCAGCGCCTCCTTCTGCTGACGCGCCTGACGCTCCCGCGCTGCAACAAGGTCCGCCTCAAGCCGCTTCTGCTGATCGGGATCAAGAGGCGCTGCACGCGGCGGTGGCATTGCGTGTACCGCGGGAAAATCCGCGGCCTGCGCCGGCCGCGCCGGAGCACCTGCGGGCAACCCGCCGATTTCGTGCGGAATCTTGTCGATGTCCGTCGTGGAACATCCGGACAGCAGTACCGCGGCCAATGCCACGACGCACACGCCGGCGGCGCGGACCGGCACGGGACATGCATTCATGCGGCGATTGGGCATCAGTCCTGCGGTTCTTAAGGGAATTGGCGCGAGTATCGGTCTAATATGACCAAAGCAAGGATGAAAGAATGGGCGATTAACGTCCATAGTCGTCAAGGGATTCGTCCGATGGCGATCACCTTGCGGGAGGGCAATACGGTCGCCATGTCGGCCCGTGGAAACGCTCGAGGGAGGCAATGAACAAATTGCCGGATCGACCGGTCGTCGCGGAAACGGGTAGCGTCGATATCGAACGCTTCGCGTTCAATGTCGCGCGCCTGGTCGAACAGGGCGGCAAGACCCTCGCCGCCTATCTCAAGCCGCGCGAGCAAGGCGCGGCCACGATCGATTTTCCCGACCAGATCCGGGACGCGGTCAAGACGCTTGGCCAGGTTCTCGAATACTGGCTGTCGGATCCTCAGCGCGCGGTGGAATTGCAGCGCAGGCTCGGTGCCGCCTATCTCGAATTGTGGGGCAGCGCGGTCCGCCGCATGTCCGGTGAAGAGGCCGAGCCGGTTGTACGAGCCGATCCGAAGGACAAGCGGTTCGCCGACCCGGAATGGTCAAGCAACCAGTTCTTCGATTTCCTGAAACAGGCCTACCTGCTCTCGACGCATTGGGCCGAGCAGCTCGTCGCCGAGGCGCAATCGCTTGATCCGCATACGCGGCAGAAGGCCGAGTTCTATATCCGACAGATCGCCAACGCGATCTCGCCGTCGAACTTCGTTCTGACCAACCCCGAATTGCTGCGCGAGACCTTGTCGTCCAATGCCGAGAACCTCGTGCGCGGCATGACCATGCTGGCCGAGGACATCGACGAGCGCGGCAATCTGAAGATCCGCCAGTCGGACCCGACCATGTTCGAAGTCGGCCGCAATCTTGCGGTGACGCCCGGCAAGGTGATCTTCCAGAACGAGCTAATGCAGCTCATTCAATATGCGCCGTCCACGGAGAGCGTGCTGAAGACGCCGCTCCTGATCGTGCCTCCGTGGATCAACAAGTTCTACATTCTCGATCTCACGCCCGACAAATCCTACATCAAGTGGTGCGTTGATCAGGGCCTCACCGTCTTCGTGATCTCCTGGGTAAATCCCGACCAGCGGCTCGCGCGCAAGGGATTTGCCGAATATATGCGCGAGGGCCCGCTGACGGCGCTCGATGTCATCGAGCAGGTCACCGGCGAGAAAGAGGTGCATGCGGCGGGCTATTGCGTTGGCGGGACGCTGCTCGCGGTGACGCTCGCCTATATGGCAGCAAAGAACGACGATCGCATCAAATCCGCGACCTTCTTCGCGACCCAGGTCGACTTCCGCCATGCCGGCGACCTCAAGGTCTTCGTCGACGAGGAACAGCTCGAGGCGCTTGAACAGCGCATGCGCGAGCAGGGCTTCCTCGAAGGCGCGAAGATGGCGACTGCCTTCAACATGCTGCGGTCCAACGATCTGATCTGGCCCTACGTCGTGAACAATTATCTGCGCGGCAAGGTGCCCTTCCCGTTCGACCTGCTGTTCTGGAATTCCGACGCCACCCGCATGCCGGCGGCCAACCATTCCTTCTATTTGCGCAACTGCTATCTCAACAACGCGCTCACCAAGGGAAAGATGAAGGTCGCCGACGTCACCCTCGATCTGAAGAAGGTGAAGGTGCCCGTCTACAATCTCGCCACGCGCGAGGATCACATCGCACCGGCCAAGTCCGTTCTGGTCGGCTCGAAATATTTCGGCGGCCCGGTGAAGTTTGTCCTCTCGGGCTCGGGCCATATTGCGGGCGTGGTCAACCCGGTCTCCAAGGGCAAATATCAGTACTGGACCGGCCCGAAGCCGACCGGCACCGATGTCGAGGCCTGGCTGAAAAAGGCGAAGGAAACGCCGGGCTCATGGTGGCCGGACTGGCTCGGCTGGATCACCGCGCAGGGTGACGAGCGCGTACCGGCGCGCACGCCGGGCGGCAGTAAGCTGACGCCGATCGAAGACGCACCGGGCAGCTATGTGAAAGTGAAGGCGTAAACGCGCCCCTGCCTCACGCCGCGCCCATGTCGAAATCGACCTTGCCGATGGCGAGATCGTAGGTCGCGCCGACGATCTTGATCCTGCCATCGGTCACCGCCTTGCTCAGGATCGGCCTTGCGCCCCCGAGACGGGAAACCACCAAGGAACCGCCGGCACGAATGCATAAGCATGGCCTCCCCCTGAATCTTTCAGCTGTGGAGCGTACCATGGTGCGCGATGCCCCGATATGACATCATCCGGTTGGTATCGCGCTTTGGCGAAGTCGCGATATATTCGCGTTGCGCGAGGAATCGAACGGGAGGCGACAGTGCTGGGCGAGATGGCGGGCGAACTTTCGAAGGAATTGTTCTGGCTCACGATGACCTGCATCCTGACGCTGGTCATCTGGATCCCGTATATCCTCGACCGCATCAAGGTGCGCGGGCTGTGGGCCACGCTCGACAACCCCACCACGAAGGACAAGCCGCAATCGCCCTGGGCCCAGCGTCTCTATTTCGCGCACACGAATGCCGTCGACAATCTCGTGACATTCGCACCGCTGGTGCTGATCCTGAACACGCTCGACATTTCGACGCGCACCACCGCGATTGCCTGCGCGGTCTATTTCTGGTCGCGCCTCGCGCATGCCATCGTCTATGCGATGGGCCTGCCGGTGGTCCGCACACTGGCTTTCACCGTCAGCTTCCTCGCACAGGCCGTACTGGTCCTCGCGATCTTCCGTATCGTCTGAGCGAAATGGCAGCGCCGCGAAACCGCGGCGCTGCAGGACTGTGGGCCGGCTTATGGGAACAGCGCGATCTGATCGATGCCCATTGTCTCGGGATAGCCCATCATCAGGTTCATGTTCTGGATGGCCTGCCCCGACGCACCCTTCACCAGATTGTCGAGCGCCGAAATGATGATCGCGCGTCCGGGCACGCGATCCCTGGCGACACCGATGAAGGTCCAGTTCGAGCCGCGCACATGCCGCGTCTGTGGCGTCTCGCCGAACGGCAGGACGTGAACGAAGTCGGCCTTCTCGTAGAATTTCAGAAGGATGTCGTGCAATTCCTCCGGCGTGCGCCCTCGCCGGCCCTGCACGTAGATCGTGGACAGAATGCCTCTGTTCATCGGAACGAGATGCGGCGTGAAGCTGACGATGACGTCCTTACCCGCCGCAGCTGAGAATTCCTGGTCGAGCTCTGCCATGTGCCGATGGCCACCGACGCCATAGGCGTGGAACCCCTCCGACACCTCGGAGAACAGCATCGCCTCTTTCGCGGCTCGCCCCGCGCCGGTCATGCCGGACTTGGCATCGATCACGATGCCATCGGTCTCGATCGCCTTGTTCTTCAGAAGCGGCACCAGCGGCAGCTGCGCACAGGTGGTGTAGCAGCCGGGATTTGCGACCAGCCGCGCTTTCTTGATGTCGCGCTTGTGGATTTCGGCAAGCCCGTACACCGCCTCGGCCTGCAATTCGGGGGCATGATGCTCGTGCCCGTACCACTTCGCATAAGCCGCCGTATCGCTCAGCCGGAAGTCGGCCGACAGGTCGACCACCTTCGTCTCGGGCGCGGCGGCCAGCAGCTCCTTCAACACCTTCTGGGTCGTGGCATGCGGAAGCGCACAGAAGACGAGATCGAGGCCAAGCGATTTCCAGTCGAGCCCGTCGATGGACACCAGCGTCGGCAGATCGAATGGCGAGAATTGCGGAAAAACGCTCCGCATCTCCTGGCCGGCCTTGCGGTCGGCTGTGAGCAGCGCGATCTCGGCGCGCGGGTGGCGAACGAGCATGCGCACCAGCTCCGAGCCGGTGTAGCCCGACGCACCCAGGATGCCGATCTTCGCTTTCGTCGCCATGTGTGTCTCCGCAAGGCGGTCTGTTACCGCCGGGTTCTTAAGTCGCCGGTGAAGCCTTGGAAAGCGCGGATTTGGCTGGACAGGGCCGCGGCTCCAGAGGCTCGCGGCAGGGATCGGATCAGACCAACGGACCCGTCCCGGCCGCGGAGGCGGCACGGCGGCGGCGGAACGTTGTGGGCCTGATCGTCATGATGCGGCCATATAGGATGCGACAGTCTTGCGGTCAATTCCGCGACGCACCTGAGTTTCAGCCGTCGCCGACCTGGCATATGACCATCGCATGACGCGGACCATGGCCATGCTGCGCCTGTGCTTCATCGTGCTGTTCGGGACGATGGCGGTCATGCATGGGCCGCTCATGACCTTCTCCACGGCGCATGCGGCCGAGCACGGGCAAGCTGAATGGTCCCGTGACGCGACGCCGGACTGCCACGAGGACGAGGCTCCTCCGGCAAGGCACGCTCAGTGCAATGCGTTCGCCTGCTTCATGGCGGTCGAGCCGATCGGGGTAACGGCGCGTCCGCTCCATCGCATCCTGTTCGCGGTCATGGCCGCAGCGCCGGCCGCCAGTCTCGATCCGGTGCAGACGACCCCGGCACTGCCGCCTCCCCGCATCCTTGGCTGACCGATCGAGATCATCGTCCCGCGCGCGGCACGGCCGGCGCGCATGATTCATCTTTGGAGACATCAATGAGAACGAAAGTCATCGTCGGCCTCGCGGCCGGCACCCTCGCGCTTGGCACCGCGCTCGCCTTTGCGCAATCGCACCAGCACCACCGCCATGGCGCACCACAAAAGCCTGCCGCAGCGGCAGACCACTCCGCCCATGACAGCAGCAAACCGAAAGGCGATGCCGGCCCGTCAAGCCTCGCCTTTCATGCGATCAACGCGAAAATGCATGAAGGCATGGACATCACCTTCACCGGCAATGCCGATGTCGATTTCGTACGCGGGATGATCCCGCATCATCAGGGTGCGGTGGACATGGCAAAGACGGTCCTCGCCTTCGGCAAGGATCCGCAAATCCGGAAGCTCGCCGAGGAGATCGTCAAGGCGCAGGAAAGCGAGATCGCAATGATGCAGGCCTGGTTGAAGCAGAACGCGAAATAGTCTGCCGAAAACGAAACCGCCCGGTGCAGGCCGGGCGGCTTTTCATCGCGAGGCTGCTCAAACCGGGACAAAGCTGTAGCCGTTGCCCGCCTTCTCGATCCGGCCCAGCGCCGGGAACGGCAGATGATAGCCCGACATCGGCATCTTCTCGGCCGCAAGCATGTCGTAGAGTTTGCGCCGCGTCGCGACTGCTGTCGGCCCGTCCATGTCGCCGCCGGCGACCCAGTCCGGATTGCGAACAAACACCGTCGCGACGCCGGATGTCACATCGGCCTGCACAAGAAACTTGTCGGATCCCGACGAAATCACGAACGACGTATGGCCGGGCGTGTGACCGGGCGTAGCGATCGAAGTGATGCCGGGCGCGACCTCCTTGCCGGCCTCGAACTTCGTCAGATTCTTGCCGGGGATCACGCTGAACACGCGGCGGACATTGGCGTGCCCGTTGCGCAGGTTCGATCCTTCCGCCGCCTTGTTCATGTTGGCGTCGTCGAGCCAGTAATTCCATTCGTCGAGCGGCACCGTCACCTCGGCATTCGGAAAGGCCGGCGTGCCGTCCGCCGTCACCAGGCCGCCGATATGATCGCCATGGAAATGCGAGATGATGATCTTTTCGACCTGCTTAGGATCAAATCCGGCAGCGGCGAAATTCGCAGGCATCTGCCCTGTGCCAGCCGGCAACGTGCGCGGACCGTTGCCCGTATCGATCAGGATCAGCTTGCCGCCAGTCCGGATCGCAAGCGGATGGAACGCCAATGAGACTTCGTCGCGCGGCAGTTTGTCCGCGGCCAGCGCGTCCTGGAATTGTTCGAGGCTCGCACTGCGTGACGGGCTCGCGGTGAGCTTTCCCGGACGGGCGCCGTCGAACAAGGCGGTGATTTCGATGTCGCCGACCTTCGTGCGGCGGAAACCCGTGCCAGCGGCGGGAGCCTCTGCCCGGGCCGTCGAGAGTTGGGTGCCGCCAGCCAGAGCAATCGCCGCAGCACCGCCAAGCACGTGGCGCCGTGTCAGATGTGTCATGACTTCCTCCCTTGTGGGTTGGACTTCGCACCTCAAACACAAAGGCCGCCCTTTCGGGCGGCCCTTGCCATCGCTCATCTCAGAGCGTCGAACTCCACTGCACCATGTGCTCGCGGTAGCCGGTCGGCGTCTTCTCGATATACGCCGCGGCGGGGAACGGATAGTGGAAGCCCTGCACCATCATCTTTTCCGCGGCGAGCATGTCGTAGACCTTGCGCCGCGTCGCCTCGGCCTGCTGCGGGTCCTGATCGAACATCAGATGCCAGCCGGGATTGCGCGCAAACAGATACGGCACGTGCGTCACGTCGCCCTGCACGAACAGAGACTTGTTGCCGGACGAGACCACCTGCGAGTTATGGCCGAGGGAATGACCGTTGGTCTCGACCGCGGTGATCCCCGACACGATCTCCTTGCCCGGCTCGTAGGGCTGTACGCGTTTGGCGATCTCGGGATTGCCGAAGATGCGGCGATTGTTCTTGAACAGGCCGGCCAGGCGTTCACTGCCCGAGGCCTTGCTCATCTCGCCGTCGTCCATCCAGTATTTGTGCTCCTTGGCCGGCACCTTGATCGCAGCATTGGGGAACGCCACAGAATTGTCCTTGCGCAAGAGGCCGTTCACGTGGTCGCCGTGGAAATGCGAAATGATCACGGTGTCGACCGCCTTCGGATCGATGCCCGCCGCTGAGAGATTGTTGATGAAGTTACCGGCCGTGCCCTTGCTGGTCTCGATGCCGGCCTCGCCGAAGCCGGTGTCGATCACGACAAGGTTCTTGCCGGTATTCACCACGATCGGTGTGTAGGTATTGTTGAAGATCTCGGTATCGATGAAGTTCGCCGCCAGTTGCTTCTTCACCTCTTCGGTCGGGACATTGGCGACGAAGGTGGGCGGCAGCTTGAAGCGGACGACACCGTCCGACACGACCGAAACCTCTGTGTCGCCGACCTTGTAACGATAGAAATTGGGCGCCTGCTTGCCGATCTGCGGCGCTTCGGCGCGCGCGGACGACATCCACGAAAATTCGCCCATCATCGCGGCTGCGGATGCGGTTACAGCACCACCCAGTACCGTGCGGCGTGTCAGTTGGCTCATCTGTTCCTCCCTGGATCGGCTGACCTTCGCTCTCATTCCATCGGCCAGACCTTGGGCAGACCTTACCGCAGCGGGTTGAACCGTGGAACGTCGCAGCGCACAAAGACGATGGTCACCTAAACACCGGTGACGCCTTGTTATTCCCGGACTCTCGACTTTCATCTTTCGAAAAAGGCGTGCCCGGCGCTCAGGACGCGGTCGCCTGAAGGCCGGCGCTGACGTGATCAAATAAGGCGACGCAGGTGACGAGGCTCTGCCGCCATCGTGGCAGAGCTAACTCTCGATGCCCGGAATATTCGTGAAATAGTGATCGATATATTCGGTCTTGAGATAGCGATAGCCGTGCCGCGCGAACAGCGCCTTCAACTCTTCGAAGCGATCCGAATAGAGCTCGACCTGGGCATAGCATCGGTTGTCGCGCAGCGTGCGTTCCATGCCGGCGAGCGCGTGAAACTCGGAGCCTTCGACATCCATCTTGATCAGGATGGTCTTGCCCGAGAACGCGAACACGTCGTCGAAGCGGATCTGCCGCACCACGTGCGAGGCGACGCCGGGCGCTTCTTCCGGCGGCTTGTCCGGATGCGCGATCCAGGACTCGCCGCGGTTGTGACTGCCGGCTTCCATCAGCACGACCTCGCTCGCCTTATCGCCGACCGCCTCCTCGACGACGCGGATCCGGTCCTGCAAGTTGTTGGCAGCGATATTGGCGCGCAGGCGGGCGCGATTGCCCGGATCGGGCTCGAACGCGATGATCTCGCCGCCCAGATTCTTCATCGCCAGCAGAACCGAATAGACGCCTGCATTGGCGCCGATGTCGAGAAAGCAGGCGACGTCCTGCGTGCGGCAGATCGCGGCGAAGTCTTCGAGCTGCGCCGCCTCCCAGATCGCATTGATGGCGATTTCGCGGTCGATCAGGTCGGTCGTGTCGACAACGAAGCGCGCACCCTGCGCGCGCGCCACATAGGGCACCCGTCCCAATCCGCGCATGGCCTGATCGTAAAGGCTGCGGAGCTTTCGCTCGAATGCTCCGATCGGATGACGAAATGTGGGGCCGATGGTCATATGGCGGAGCGATACCCGTTCAGTCGAACCACGGTGCCAGCCCGAACCATTTCGCAATCCCCATGCCGACATCCCCGAAGGCCAGCAGCACATAGGCCCACACCAATGCCGAAAGCACATTGGCGGACTGGAATTTCCAGTAATCCATTTCCAGGATACCGGCGATCAGGGGCACAACGGCGCGCAGCGGACCGAAAAACCGGCCGATGAAGATGCCCGGAATGCCCCATTTCTCCATGAAGGCGTGCCCACGCGGCAGCATGTCGGGGTGGCGCGATAACGGCCACATATGGGCGATGCGGTCCTTGAAATGAAATCCGAACCAGTACGAGACCCAGTCGCCGGCGGCCGCCCCCGCCGCGCCCGCGAGCCAGATCGGCCAGAAGACCAGCCCGGACGCGTTGATCAGGGCGCCGATCGCAACCAGCAACGCCCAGGCCGGAATGAAAAGCGAGATAAAGGCCAGCGACTCGCCAAATGCGAGCGCGAACACGATCGGCAACGCCCACCAGTGATTCTGGCGAACGAAATCGATGACAATCTGCGAGTATTCCTGCATCCGGTTTGTGACAGGCCCGACGGGGGCCATGGTCTAGCCCGCCCGAGGTTAATGTTCCAGCCGCACGACGGTAAAATCGTCGGCAAGCCTATGCTGTTTCAAGGATTCGCCACGGGCGTGGCATAGTGACCGCTTCCCTCGATTCGAGCACCGCACTATCAGCCCACGATCAAGCATGGCCAAGACGACCAAGCAAACCCGGACTGTGAACAAGAACGCCAAGGCCGAGAAGAAGACTCACAGGTCCGACGATCTTTTCGCGGCTGCACCGGCTGCCAAAAAGCGGGGGACTGCGGGACGCGCTTCGGCCGCGCGCGGGGGTGACGATAGCGGATACACCGCCCATCACATCGAGGTGCTGGAGGGTCTGGAACCCGTCCGCCGCCGCCCCGGCATGTATATCGGCGGCACCGACGAGAAAGCGCTGCATCACCTCTTCGCCGAAGTCATCGACAATTCGATGGATGAGGCGCTGGCCGGCCACGCTACTTTCATCGAGGTGGAACTCGAGGCCGACGGCTTTATCGCGGTGACGGACAACGGGCGCGGCATGCCGGTCGATCCGCATCCGAAATTCCCGAAAAAGTCTGCGCTCGAAGTCATCATGTGCACGCTGCATGCGGGCGGCAAATTCGACTCGAAGGCTTACGAGACCTCGGGCGGCCTTCATGGCGTTGGCGTCTCGGTGGTGAACGCGCTTTCGGAAAAGGTGGAAGTCGAGGTCGCGCGCGGTCAGCAGCTCTACCGCATGACCTTTGCGCGCGGAAAGCCGAAGGGCGGGCTGGAAAAGCTCGGCAAGGTCGCGAACCGCCGCGGCACCAAGGTCCGCTTCAAGCCTGATCCGCAGATCTTCGGCGACAAGGCGAAGTTCGATCCGGCGCGCCTGTTCCGCATGACGCGGGCCAAGGCCTATCTGTTCGGCGGCGTGGAAATCCGCTGGTCGTGTGATGCCTCGCTGATCAAGGACGATACGCCGGCCGAAGCCGTGCTGCATTTTCCAGGCGGGCTGCAGGACTATCTTTCCGCCTCGATCGAAAGCGCGACCCGCGTTCATCCCGACATCTTCGCCGGCGGGTCCGAGAAGAAGGCCGGCCACGGTTCGGCCGAATGGGCGATTGCATTCGTCGCCGACATCGACCCATTCGTCTCCTCATACTGCAACACGATCCCGACCCGCGACGGCGGCACCCATGAGAGCGGTCTGCGCACCGCGTTGTTCAAGGGTCTGCGCGACCATGCCGCCCGCACCAATCAGGAAAAGCGCGCCGCCGTCATCACCAGTGACGACGTGATGGCCGGCGCCTGCGCGATGATCTCGGTCTTCATCCGCGAACCGGAATTCCAGGGCCAGACTAAGGACCGGCTCGCGACACCGGAGGCGGCACGCGTTGTCGAACAGGCGATCCGCGATCCGTTCGATCACTGGCTCGCCGGCAATCCGATGCAGGCGAACAAGCTGCTCGACTTCGTAATCGAGCGCGCCGAGGAACGCGTTCGGCGGCGCCAGGAAAAGGACGTCGCGCGCAAGAGCGCGGTGCGCAAGCTGCGCCTCCCCGGCAAGCTTGCCGACTGCACGAACACTGCGGCACAGGGCTCCGAACTGTTCATCGTCGAAGGTGACAGTGCCGGTGGCTCCGCCAAGCAGGCGCGCGACCGCGCCTCGCAGGCTGTGCTGCCGCTGCGCGGCAAGATCCTCAACGTCGCCTCGGCCGGCAAGGACAAGCTCGCGCAGAACCAGCAACTCGCCGACCTGATCCAGGCGCTCGGCTGCGGCTATGGTTCGCACTATCGCGAGACCGATCTGCGTTACGACAAGATCATCGTGATGACCGACGCCGACGTCGACGGCGCGCATATCGCATCGCTGCTGATCACCTTCTTCTACCGGCAGATGCCAAAGCTGATCGAGGACGGCCATCTCTATCTCGCAGTCCCTCCCCTGTACCGGCTCTCGCATAACGGCAAGACCTTCTACGCACGCGACGAGAAGCATCGCGACGAGCTCCTCAAGAAGGAATTCCACGCCAACGCCAAGGTCGAGATCGGCCGCTTCAAGGGCCTCGGCGAAATGATGGCGGGGCAGCTTAAGGAAACAACCATGGACCCCAAGAAGCGAACGCTTCTGAAGGTCGTGCTGCTCGATGAGGAGAAATCCGGGACCGCAAAATCGGTCGATCAGCTGATGGGCACAAAGCCCGAAGCGCGCTTCGCCTTCATCCAGGAGAAGGCCGAGTTCGCAAGCGAAGACATGCTCGACGTGTAGCGCCCGCCGCTACTTCAGCCCGAACATGTGCGGCACGAACAGCGTGATCTGCGGAAACGCGATCAGGAGCAGGAGCACGATCGCGAGCGGCAGGCAGAACAGCCATATTTCGCGGTTGATGTCGCGCATCGGCACTTTGGTCAGCGACGACAGCACGAACAATATGAGCCCGTAGGGTGGCGAGATGATCGCGATCATGAAGTTGACGATCACAACGACGCCGAAGTGAACGAGGTCGATGCCGAGCGCCTTGACCGTCGGCAGCAGAACCGGGACGAAGACCAGCAGCATCACTGCGCCGTCCAGCACCGTGCCGAGAACAAGAAACATCACGTTGACGAGCAGCATGAAGGCGAGCGGCGAGAGGTCCAGCGACGCGATCCAGCGCGACAAGCCCTCCCCGATCCCTTCATTCGTAATCGCGTAGTTCACGATGAACGAGCTGATGAGCAGCAGCATCACCACCGCCGATTGCCGCGACGACTCGCGAAAGGCCTCGACGATCCCCGCAAAGGTCAGGCTGCGGTACCAGACCACGCCGATCAGGATCGCCCAGAATGCTGCGACCGCGGCCGCTTCGGTGGGCGTGAACACACCGCCCCAGATGCCGCCGAGCAGAACCACCGGCAGCGTCAGCGGCACGAAGGCCTGCCCGAATGCCTGGGGCATGAGCCGCAGCGGCACCGGCTCGCCGCGGGGCAGATTGCGCCGCTTCGCGATCGCAAGGATCAGGATCGAGATCGACAGCGCCATGAGGAGGCCGGGCACGATGCCGGCGAGAAACAGCGCCCCAATCGAGGCCCCCGAAATCAGCGCATAGAGCACCATCGGGATCGACGGCGGGATCAGCGGTCCGAGCAACGACGAGGCCGCAGCGACCGCGACTGCAAGGCCGCCCGGATAATGGCCCTGCTTGCGCATCATCTTGATCGCGACCATGCCCGCGCCGGCGGCGTCGGACGCCGCGGAGCCGGTCATCGATGACATGATCAGGTTCGTCATGACCGTGACATGCCCATGCCCTCCCGGCAGACGGCCGACGATCGCATTCGCGAATGTCCACAGCCGCTCCGAAATGGTCGAGGCATTCATGATGTTCGCGGTCAGGATGAAAAGCGGGATCGCGAGCAGCACGTTCAAGGTGATCGTCGAGTTGAGCGTCTGATCGACCAAAAGGCCGATGTCCTGCTTGCTGACCCACAGATAGACGATGCCGGCGGCGAACATCGACAGGACGATCGACAGCCGCAGCGCCGCCGCGACAACGAACACGATCAGCAGTGAGATAAACGGCCAGCTCATCGGATCATCACGGCAAGGCTGGCGCGCATCGTATCAGCCGATCACATTGGGTGCGGCGGGCGGCACATCGTCCTCCACCTCTTCCCGCCAGTGCGAGCCGAGAAGCGTGACGAACTTTGCGGCGAGCCGGACGATCACCATCGCGAAATAGATGATGAAGCAGATGTAGACGAGGTCGAGCCGCCATTCGAGCGCGGAGGTCTGCTCGCGCCACAGGAACATCACGTAATCGACGATGGTGGGGAATGCGACCGCGAACAGGATGCCGAACAGCCCGGTCTGGAGCAGGCCGACCACGCGCTTTCCACCTGGTGGCAGCCGTTCCCACAGGATATCGAAGCCTACGTGATCGCTCTCGCGGTTGACGAAAGCGTCGGTCAAGAACATGCACCAGAGAAACACGATCATCGCCAGTTCGTCGGACCACGCTATCGGCGCGGAGAACACGTAGCGTGCGGTGATGCCGGCGAGATAGATCAGGAAAACGACAAGGAACATGGCCGTCGTCACCCACTCCGCGACGATGCGGAACCGGGTGGCGATGGCTGTCAGTTTCTCGCGCAAGGCGGGCCTATTTCGTATCGGCGATGCGCTGGGCGAGCCCGGCCCGCCACTTCTGCGAAATCCCCGCCTCCGCATATTGCTTGTCGACGGATGCCTTGAAGGCCGCGAGATCGGGCTCGGTCACCTTGAGGCCCGCCTTCTTGAAGAACTCGACGAGTTCCTTCTCGTCCGTCAGGCGGCCCTTGTCGTTGAACTCAGCGGCACTGCGCGCATGCTTGCGCAGCACCTCTTGCTGGGCGGGCGTGAACTTGTCCCACACCGGCTTTGCGATCGCAAAGGCAACCGGCTGCACCAGATGGCTGGTCAGGACGAATTGCTGCGAGACTTCCTGCAGGTTGTTGTAGCGCGCGAGCGCGAGCGGATTTTCCTGCCCGTCGATCGCCCCGCTCTTCATCGCGAGATAGACTTCCGGCATTGCCATCGGGGTCGGCGTGACACCGAGCCCGCGGCCGAGCGCAGTCCAGCCCGCGCCCGGCGGCATGCGTAGCTTCACGCCGGCAAGGTCCGCCGGCGTCTTCACCTCGCGGAGCTGGCGCAGGTTCACCTGCCTTGTGCCGAGATAGATGAAGTCGATGATCTGGATGCCCATCTTGGATGCGACCGCGGCGATGTATTCCTTGCCGATCGGGCCATCCATCACCTTGCGCATGTGGTCATAGTCGCGGAACACGTAACCGCCCGAGAAGATGCCGTATTCGGGCAATTGCTGCTCGATCTCGAATGTCGTCATCGTGCTCATTTCGAGATTGCCGCGCTGGATCGCGGGCAGTTCGGTGCCCTGCCGGAACAGCGAGGAGTTCGGATGCACCGAGATCGCGATCTGACCGGGCAGGTCCTTCTCGACATTCTCCTTGAACTGGTAGAGCGAGCGCGCCAGCCAGTCCTGCTCGGCGCCGGCAGTGGAGATGCGAAACTGGATCGGCTGTCCCTGCGCGAATGCAACGCCGGGCGCCGAAAGAGCAAACGCGGCTGCTGCCGCCATCATGGTCCGTCTGGTGATCATGTCGACACTCCCTGTGTTGCGCCGTTCACCCGATCAGCGGCTCCTGAACCGTCACCGACAATGCGCCAATGCCTTCGATCTCCGCCTCGACGCGGTCTCCGACCGAAAGGAAAGTCTGCTTCGGCGCACCGACGCCGGCCGGCGTGCCGGTCAGCACCACGTCGCCCGGATCGAGCGTCATGATGTGCGACAGGATTTCGATCTGTTCCGCGATCGAGAAGATCATGTCGGTGGTGCGTGCATCCTGTTTGACGGCGCCGTTCACCGACAGCTTCAGGCCGATATTCTGCGGATCGGAAATCGCGGATGCAGGCACGAAGCGCGGCCCCATCGGGCAGCAGGTGTCGTGCGCCTTACCGGCAACCCAGTCGAGCTTGTAGAAGGTTTCGGGCGCGCGGTTGTGGTCGCGCGCGGAGAAATCGATGCTGACGGTGTAGCCGGCGATATGAGACAGCGCATCGGCGGCCTTCACCGCCCGCGCCTTGCGGCCGATCACGGCGGCGAGTTCGATCTCCCAGTCGAATGCCTTTGTGCCAATCGGCATATGCACCGTCGCTCCCTCTCCGACCACCGCATTGCGCGGCGGCTTGAAGAAGAAGAACAGACGCTGCGCCTCCTTGCGCGTATCGGGGACGCCCATCTCCTTGAGGTGGTCGTAGTAATTCGCGCCTGCGCACAGCACCTTGCCCGGATAGAGAAGCGGCGCGAGCCGCGGCGTGCCGGCAGGGATGCGATCTTCGGCGCGCACGAGCGTCGCCGCCTTGTCGAGCGCGGCCCGCGAACGGTCCCAGTCTGAAAACAGGTCGACGACGGTCGCTGCGCCCGGAAGGCCCGCCCGCGCCAGCGAGGGCTCCAGCCGGTAGAGTTCGCCACCGACCTCCAGGCACGCCGTCGGTCCGTCCAGCGCCACGGTTACGAGCGACCAACTCATCGACACCGTCCCCCCATTGTCACCGCCGCCGGCGGAATTTATAAATTCGAGTGGATCAAAATTTATAAATTCTGTCAAACCGTCCGACGACCGATGCAAGACCCCGCCCTCACCTTTGGCCTCGAGCCGCGTTCGGAAGCTGAGCGCGCCTACCAGACGCTGCGCCGGGAAATCCTGAATGGCGAGTGGATTCCGAACGAACGGCTCCGCCCGCAGGCTCTGCAGCAGCGCTTCGCGCTCGGACTGACGCCGATCCGGGAAGCCCTGATGCGGCTCGCGGTCGACGGACTCGTGCTCGGCGAGTCGCAACGCGGCTTCCGCGCCTGCGGCGTGTCCTCGGAGGAATGGCACGACCTGATGTCGGCGCGCCGCGAGCTGGAGCGCAGCTGTCTCAGGCGCGCGATCGAACGCGGCGGCGCGGACTGGGAAGCGCGCATCACCGACGCAATGGAACAGCTCGCACGCACCCCGCTTCCCAGGAGCGCGAGCGACCGCAAGGCCGCCGAGCTCTGGGAGGTGCGTCACCGCAACTTCCATTTCGCCCTGGTGTCAGCCTGCGGATCGTCGTGGCGGCTGCGCTTCTGGAACACGCTGACCGATCATTCCGAACGCTATCGCAAATTGCGCCTCCTGCGCCGCAAGGAGAGCGCGGCCAAGGTGCGCGATGCGGTCGGCGACCACCGCGCGATCATGGAGGCGGTGCTGTCACGCGACAGCGCGCAGGCGGCAAAGCTGATGGATGCTCACCTCGCGACGACCGAACAAGCTATTGCGGGATTGCTGAAGCTTGCAGCCGAGCACGGCGGAATGGCTGCGAAATAGCGCTCGCAAAGCAAAACGCGAGACGATTGCTCGCCTCGCGTCAGTGGAAAACGGTACTGCTTGTCGTTGCGTTCCGGGCACCGCCCGTGTTGCGCTTCTAGTTTGCGAATTTCAGATTGCCGGCCTTGATCACCTCGGCCCACAATTTCTGCTCGTCGGCGATGATCCTGGAAAATTCATCCGTCCCGGACCCGCGCGGCACCACCGCCATGCCGCGCAGCTTGCCGGTCACCTCGCTGTTCATGATGACGGCATTCAGTTCCTTGTGCAGCTTGTCGACGATCGCCTTCGGCGTCCCGGCCGGCACGAAGAAGCCGCTGAACAGACTGACATTCACATCCGGAAAACCGGATTCCGTCATGGTCGGAACGTCGGGCAGATCGGGGAAGCGCTCCTTCGCCAGCACCGCAAGCGCACGCATCTTGCCGCCCTGCACCTGCGAGACCAGCGGCGGCGGATCGACGACGGTCATCGCCGCGTTGCCGGAAATCACGCCAAGGATCGATTCCGCAGAACTCTTGTAGGGGATCGCGGTGCCGTTCGCGCCGGATCTCAACTTGAACAGCTCGGACGGCAGCGTGAAGGCCGGCGACGACGTCGCGTAATTCGCCTTTCCGACATTCGCCTTGGTCCACGCCACGAGATCCTTTGCTGTCTTGGCCGGATGGTCCGCGGCGACCGCAAGGAACAGCGGGAAGTCGCCGATCATTGTCACCGGCGTGAAACTCTTCAGCGTGTCGTATTCGGTCTTGTAGATCAGCGGTCCGATCACCATCGCGCCACTGGCGCCGACGAGGATCGTGTAGCCGTCGGCCGGCTCGCGCGCGACCTGTTCCGCCGAAAGCCGTCCGCCCGCTCCCGGCTTGTTTTCGATGACGACAGTCCAGCCGGTCCGCTTCTGCAATTCATTCTGGATCAGACGGGCAAAGATGTCGTTGCCGCCGCCGGCAGCGAAACCGACCACCATGCGGATCGGCTTGTTCGGAAACGAAGCTGCGGGGTCCTGCGCGGAGGCTACCCCCGCGGTTAGCCCGAGCGTCAGTAACGCAAGCGACGCCCGAAGGCCCCACCGAGTTGCCATGCCAACCTCCCTGTGCGGCCTTGTCTCCGGCAGACTCTGCCGCGCGGCCCTTGAACTCCAACCATAACGGTCGGGCCATGGGACGCGCAAGCATGGGCTGTTCTGCGCGCAAGGAGCGCGGGAGGTCGAAACCTAAGCGATGGGCAGCCCGGTATATTGTTCGGCGAGCGAGGTCTGCGCCGCCGTCGAGTGGGCGATGTAATCGAGTTCCGCCAACTGGCGGCGGCGATCGAACGGCACCTCGTCCGGGAAAAGGTGGAAGATCTGCGTCATCCACCACGAGAAGCGCTGCGCCTTCCAGATCCGGTCGAGACAGGTTTGCGAATAGCCCGCCAGCAGATCGCTATTGTTCTTCTTGTAATAGGAATCGAGCGCGCGCGAGAGCATACGCACATCCGCAAGCGCGAGGTTCATGCCCTTCGCGCCGGTCGGGGGCACGATATGCGCGGCGTCGCCGGCGAGGAACAGCCGGCCGGTCTGCATGGGCTCGCAGACAAAGCTGCGCATCGCCGTCACGCCCTTCTGCAGGATCTTGCCCTCCTGCAGCTTGCGCGTGCCACCGAGCCGCGTGTGCAGTTCCTCCCAGATGCGGTCGTCGGACCAATTGTTCACATCCTCGTCGTAAGCGACCTGGATGTAGAGCCGTGACAGCGTCGGCGAACGCATCGTGTAAAGCGCAAAGCCGTTGTCGTGATAGGCGTAGATCAGTTCGTCGTCCGGCGGCGGCGATTCCGACAGAATGCCGAGCCAGCCGAACGGATATTCGCGATCGTAGAAGGTCAGCGTGCCTGCCGGGAAACTCGGTCGGCAGATGCCATGGAAGCCATCGCAACCGGCGATGAAGTCGCAGTCGATGCGCTGCTCCTTGCCACCCTGACGGAAGGTGATGGACGGCTTGTCGGTTCCGATATCGTGGACCTTCGTGTCCTCGACTTCGAACAGGATCTGCCCGCCATCGGCGAGTCGCCGCGCGACGAGATCCTTCACCACTTCCTGCTGGCCGTAGATCGTGATTCCCTTGCCTACCAGCTTGCGGAAATTCAGATGATGAGTTGCGCCGTTGAAGCAGAGATGATTTCCGTCATGGAACATTCCCTCGCGCGCCATGCGCTCGCCGACGCCGGTTTCGGTCAGCATGTCGGCGGCCCATTGCTCGATCAGGCCGGCGCGGATGCGCTGCTCGATATATTCGCGGCTGCGATTCTCGATGATGATCGACGAGATGCCGTTGAGATGCAGCAGGTGCGACAGCATCAGCCCGGCCGGGCCTGCACCGATGATTCCGACTTGTGTGCGCATGAACGATCTTGATCCTGTAAAGGCACTTTCGCGCGCGTGTTAACGAGCTTCGCAGACGCGGCAAAGACCGTTTTGCAGGAACCGATAGCACAGATGCGGTCGTCCGGGCGCAGGCCCGGGAGGATGTTCCGGAGGCCCCCGCTTTCGCCGGGGCGACGTCGATCGAGACGCGTCTGCGCTTACCGATTGCCGCGCGGGTCCGCCCTGAAGGTCTTGACCTCGGAGGTTGTACCGTCGCGATAGGTCAATTCAACCGACATCACCTTCGTGCTCGCAGGCAGCTTCATATAGGACTGGGCGTTGTTCGGTATCGAGGACGGATCGCGCGGATCGCAGGGCGGGATCGCAAGCTTCTTGTCCGGCACCGTCGAGTCGATCCCGATCTTCACCTCGCGGATCGCGCAGCGATACGAGAGGAGGTGCGTGTAATAGACCATCAGCCCGTTGAACTCGCGGAAGGACAGCCAGTTGCTCGACGTCATTTCCAGAATCTCGCGCTGGCTGCGTTCGAGCGCGCCTGCCGGATCGAACTTGATCGGAAACGGCTCCGCCCACTGCCCGCGCTCGTCCGCATAGCGCACATAGATCGTGCCCTCCGGCGCATCCGCGTCGAGCTGGATCGACGGGTTGGGCATGCGTTTGCGTGTGCGCGGATCGAGGGTGTTGAGGTGACCGGTCTCCTTGAAGTTGCCGCTCTCGCCGAACCGCCACGAGATCGCGGTGACCGGATCGGCGAACGAGAGCGTCACCGACCAGCCGCCATTGTGGCGCATGAAGCTCGCCAGAGGTGCATTGAGCTGCTCGGGCTCGCTGCGGCGGCTCGGCAGCGGCGACGGCTGGACCGGCGTCACCGCTGCGACCTGCTGCGGCACCGTCTCTTTCGCCTTCGCTGGATCGAGCGTGCCGTTCAGTACGACGTCGCCGACGATCTCGTCGTAATAGGCCGGGCGCTGCGCGTGCTTGTACTTGCGCGCGAGCTCGGTAACGTTTGCCTGGGTGCGCTTTGCGACCTGCACCAGCGAAAGGCCCGGCGTCTCGAGTTCCTTCACGAAGAAGCGGGTGAAGACCGAATTGGGATCCTTGTCGTCATCCGAGGTATAGTCGAGCGCTGTCTGGTTCTCCGACGCCGAATAGATCACGAAGGCGCCGTCCTCGCTCATCGCCGCAAGGCCGCCACCGCCGCGGACGCTGCGGGTGCCCGCGCGCTCGAACGGATTGTTGCGACACGCGTCAAGCACGACCACGGTGGTACGCGCGCCCTTGGTCTTGACCCGCTCCATGATGCGTCGTGCGAGGAACGAGTTCTCGTGAACCTTCTCCTCCTCGCCGTCGAGCGCCAGCGGCACGTCGGTCGGCAGCAGGTAGTTCTCACCCTTGATCTGGAAGCCGTGCCCCGCAAAGAAGAAGAAGGCGGTGTCGCCCGGGCCGAGCGCGCGCTCGAAGGCCGTCAGGCTGTTGCTCATGCCGCGCCGGTCCTGATTGGTCGCGGCGATGACCTGGAAGCCGAGTCCCTTCAGCGTCTTCGCCACGCGGTCGGCGTCATTGGCTGCCTTCCGGAGCGGAGAAACGTTCTGATAATTGTCGTTGCCGATCACGAGCGCGACGCGCTTCTGCGCCATGACGGGCGACACCATGGCCGGCGACACGGACAATGCGAGGCCGAGCACGGCCAGGAATAATATCCGTTTCATCGAAGCGCTCCCCCCTGACTGGCAGGCAGTATCCAAGCCCGGGCATACCGGTCAGCCATTGTCGCATGAGGCGACCATCCGGTTCAATTTGGCGACCGAACCAACCCCGTCCGCAAGAATTGTGACCATGCGGAATCGCAGCTATCAATGGTGCCAATGTGAAAATTGGCTGTGAAGTCACGATGGCGGGAGGACGGGAATGACGATGGGAGCGAAGCGCTCGCGGACCACACGAAGGGGATGGCTCGCAGCAGCACTCGTCGCCCTGCCGTTGCTGGCTGCAGCCGCGCCCGCCTGCGCGCAGACGCCGGCCTGGCCGCAGCGTGCGGTAAGATTCGTATTGCCCTTCGGGGCCGGCAGCGCGACCGACGTCGCCGCACGCCTGATGACCGAAAAGCTGCAGGCCAAATGGGGCCAGCCGGTTGTGATCGAGAACAAACCCGGCGCCGATGGCCTGCTCGCCATCAACGCGTTCCTGCAGGCCAATGACGACCACACCCTGCTCTATTCATCGAGCGCCTCGTTCATGGCGCACCCCTATACGCTCGACAAGATGCCCTATGATTTCGTACGCGACATGACGCCGATCGCGCGCGTGACCGATACGGTCCTGACCGTCAACGTGCCGGCGTCGTCCGCCAACAGGACGCTTGGCGAGTTCGTCGCGGAAGCGATGGCGCGGCCGGGCAAGCTCAATGTCACCGGCGCGCCAGGCGTTCCCGATTTCACGCTCGACTATTTTATCAAGACGCGCGTGCTAAAGGTCCAGAAGATCCCGTTCAAGAATATCGTGGAGGCGGCGACCGCCCTCGCCGGCAACCAGATCGACTTCCTGCTTACGTCGGCCGCAATCGTGCAGCCGCTTGCGAGCGCCGGAAAGATCCGCGTCCTTGCAGTGACAAGCCGCGAGCGCGCGTCGTTCGCTCCGGACATTCCGACCGTCCATGAACTTGGCTGGGGCGGCCTTGCGGTCGAGACGACCGCGGGACTCTATGGTCCGAAATCCATGCCGCTCGCCTTGCGCGAACGCATCGCACGCGATGTCATCGACGTCATTTCCGACAAGGCCATCGCCGACAGGCTGCTGGCGACCGGCCAGGTCGTCAATCCCGGTGGACCTGCCGAACTTGCCGCAACCATCAAGGAGCAGTCGGAACTGACTGCGCGGATTGCAAACGTGCTTGAGCTCAAACCGAAGAACTAGCTGACGCGATGCGCCGCAAATATGCATGGACTTCGCTGCCGGATGACAAGCTCCTGAAGCTCAGGCTCAAGGACCTGAAGCTGACGATCGAAGGCACCTGGCTCGAAGACTGCATGGACGATCTGCAGGCCGAGCTCGAGGAACGCAATCTGCGCATCCGCCCTCATGTCTGGCTGTCGGACGAGTGGTTCAGCCCCGATACGACACCCGGCATCGCCATCCCGTTCTATCTCGCGCATCCGCGGCTGATTCGCCTCGAACGCAAGATGATCATCGACGTCGAAGGCGGCACGCGGCACGAATGCATGCGCATCCTGCGGCACGAGACCGGCCATGTCGTGCAGAATGCGTTCAAGCTGCAACGCCGCCGCCGCTGGCAGCAATTGTTCGGCCGCTCATCGACGCATTACCCGCGCTATTATCGGCCCAATCCGGCGAGCAAGAACTACGTCCAGCATCTGCGATTGTGGTATGCGCAAAGTCATCCCGACGAGGATTTCGCGGAGACCTTTGCGGTCTGGCTCAAGCCGCGCTCCGACTGGAAGAAGCGCTATGCCGGATGGCCCGCCCTTCGCAAACTCGAATATGTCGACGAGGTCATGAACGAGATCGCCGGCCAGCGCTCGCAATTGCCGCGCGGCGCCGCCGTCCATCCACTCAGTCAGATCGACGTCACGCTTGCCGAGCACTACCGCAAGAAGAAAGCGTTCTACTCGGTGAACACGCCACGGACCTATGATCGCGAGCTGCATCGTATCTTTTCGACCGATCCGAAACACCGCACGGCTCCCACCGCGGCGTCTTTCATCCGCCAGCATCGCTCCTATTTTCGCCAGACGGTTGCGCGCTGGACCGGTGAATATCAGCTCACACTTGACTCTCTGCTCGATGATATGATCGACCGTTGCCGCGAGTTGAAATTGCGCGCTTCGGGTCCGGAGCGGCAATTACTTACGGATTTCACTGTTTTGTTAACGGCAAAGACGGTTCACTCGCTCTATAGTCCGTCGCGCCGACAATGGTTCGCTCTATGAAAAGAACCCGCGTTCTGGTGTTGCTGCATCCGGAACAAGTCCCGCCCGACTCGATCAAAGGTTACAGCGAGCAGGAAATCCTCGCTTTCAAGACGGGCTATGACATCGTCAACACGCTGAGGAAGGCACGACATGAAGTGCGCGTGCTCGGCGTGCAGCATGAATTGCGCCCGATCCGCGCCGAGATTGACTCGTTCCAGCCCGACATCGTGTTCAACCTGCTGGAGGAATTTCACGGCGAGCCGGCCTATGACCAGAACGTCGCGAGTTATCTCGAACTGATCCGCATTCCCTATACCGGCTGCAATCCGCGTGGATTGATGCTGTCGCGCGGCAAGGACCTGTCGAAGAAGCTGCTGCACTATCACCGCATTCCGGTGCCGGCCTTCGCCGTCTTCCCGATGCACAAGAAGATCAAGCGGCCGCCGCGCCTGTCCTTCCCGCTGATCGTGAAGAGCCTGAGCGAAGATGCGTCGCTCGGCATTGCGCAGAAATCGATCGTCGACAACGACGAGAAGCTCGCCGAGCGCGTCACCTTCGTTCACGAGAAGATCGGCACCGCGGCGATTGCGGAGCAATATATCGATGGGCGCGAACTCTATGTCGGTGTCCTCGGCAATGACCGCATGCGCGTATTGCCGATCTGGGAGCTGGAATTCGGCGACGCCGCAAGCAAGATCGCGACCGCGAAGGTCAAGTTCGACGTCAAGTATCAGGAAGAGCGCGGCATCCTGCAGGGACCGGCGATGGACCTTGCGCCGGACGTGTACAAGCGCATCCAGAACCTGACCCGCCGCATCTGCCGCACCCTCGAACTCGATGGCTATGCGCGCATCGACTTTCGCCTATCGGCCGATGGTATCCCGTATTTTCTGGAGGCCAATCCGAATCCCGAAATTGCGCGCTACGAAGTCTTTGCCGAAGCCGCAGCTTATGACGGGATGAAATATTCGGAGATGCTCCGGCGCATAATCGCCCTCGGCATTCAGCGCGCACGCGCTAAAGCGCGTTAGTAAAGCGATCCTGCTCTGCGCGGAAACCGGGTGGCCTTCGCGGCACGATGCAGGCATGGTGTGGCCTGATCGATCCTTTTGCTGTCCGACATCATGAACAAACCGACCGGCCACATTGACCGGACCGACGCCGCTTTGCTCGTATTCCTGTCGCTCCTGTGGGGCCTGGGCTTCGTATTCGCAGGCGTCGCGCTCAAGGAGCTTCCGCCCGTCACGGTCGTATTCGGCCGCGTCGGCTTCGGTGCGTTGTTTCTGCTGCCCTTGGTGCTCCTTTGGCGGGTCGACCTGCCGCGCAGCATGGCCGGCTGGGCTCCCTTCTTCGTCATGGGGGTTCTGAACAACGTCGTACCCTTCGCGCTCGTTGCCGCCGGTCAGGCAATGACGACAACGGGCTTGATGTCGATCATCAATGCGACGACGCCGCTTTTCACCGCGCTGGTCGCGGCGGCCTTCGGCGAAGAGAAATTGACAACGCACAGACTTGTCGGCGTGCTGATGGGCCTCGCCGGCGTCGTCATCCTGCGCGGCGCAGGATTCGACCTCGCATCGGCGCAAACCGTCGGCATCCTTTTGTGTCTCGGCGCAGCGCTGTCTTACGGCTTTTCCGGTCTTTGGGGCCGTCGCATGCTGAAGGGCGCGTCGCCGCTGACATCGTCATTTTGCCAGGTGGCCAGTTCAAGTGCAGTCCTGCTGGTGCTGG
>NZ_DATMRV010000230.1:0-44220 GCF_035565795.1 Pseudorhodoplanes sp. | reverse complement strand
GGACCGGGTCCACGCTGCGCGCACGGCCTCTGGTTTGCCGTGGAAACTCGACCACGGTCGGCTCGCCTTGGGCTCCGAATGTCTTGCGCCATTCTTCCACATGCGCCATCGGCAACCCGGATTCCCAGATGACGATGACGCCGCGCTTCCTGAGATCTTCCATGTCGATCCAGGGACTGATCTGCGGCCGACCATGGACGACGACGCGCGGCCTGTCGGGTGAATAGACCGCGACATTGTTGGCAGCAAATTCGGTTCCGGCGACATACGGAAGCGCCGTTCCGGTTTTCTCGTGCCACAGGCGGGTCATCTGCGCGGCGATGGCGTGGCCCGGGAAGTTGCTGGCCTTGGGACGTTCACGCAGATACGGGTCCGCAATCCACGTCCCGATCCAGATCGCGGGAGCGAGCAGGAACAGGAAAATCACCCCGACCGCGAAGGTGGTGATGCGGCGGGTATCCGTGACCGGCCCAAGCCAGAGCAAGGCGGCGAGCGGCAGGAAGGACCAAAGCGGATAGCCCCACATCTGCACCGGGAAGCGGCCGGTCGCGAACGAAACCGCGGTCACCACGGCAAAGGGGCCGAAAGCCAGCATCGTCACGTAGCGGCGCGCGAATGACGATTGTGGCGTGACCGGCTGCACTGTGCCCGCTCGCGGCAGCAACGTGACGGCGAGCAGGATGAGCGTCGGATGCGTGAAAAACATCTGCCCGAACACCCATTTGAATGGCCGCGTGATGTATTCGTGCCAGACCTCGGGGATGCGCGCGCGATCGCTGACATACTGCATCGGCAGGAAGCCGGAATCGACGAGCCACCACGCATTCGGCGCGATCACGACGGCGAAGGCTACGGCCATCAGCCACGGGCCGGGCGTCCACAGCGTGCGGCGCGCGACCGGATCGATGAGAAGAAACAGGCCGAGGCTGACGGCGAGCGCGAAGGCGGCATATTTCGACCAGAAGGCGAGCGCGAGCATTGCGCCGGCCAAAATCCAGTCGAGCGCGCGGCCGCGCATCAATCCCCGATAGAAAAACAACGCGGTGAGAGCCCAGAATGGCAATTGCATCTGGTCGTGCGCGAATTTCACCGCCGAGTAGTTGTAATAGTGGATGCCGACCAGCGAGAGCGTGGCGATCAGCGCCTGCACGGGTCCGGCAATGTCGCGGGCGAGGAAATAGACGGCGATGAAGCAGCCGATCACCGCCAGCGGCCCAAGCGCATAGACCGAGGCGATCTCTCCGCCGGTCAGGCGATAGGCCAGATCGGCCATCCACCAGGGCAATGGCGGGTGCTTCCAGTAGCCGAGCTGCCACTCCTTTCCGAGCGCAAGGTCCTCGGCGAGGTCGAGTTCCAGATTCGGACTGGTCAGGGCCGGCAGCAGCAGCCAGACGGCGAAATGCGCGAGAAGCACGATCGCGAGCGTCCGCCCAGGCTTGCGCAGAGCGAAATCGACGATTGCGCCGAGGGCGCCGCCGCCCGCTGTCGCCGTTTTGGATTCCATGCTCGCGTCGTAGTATGCCACACCCGGAATGGCCCCTTCGGGCCGGCCCGATATTGAGTGCCCGCCTGGCCTCCGCCCGTCAACTCGGGTAACCGGCGACAGAGCGGTACTGGACAGGACGATGAGCGACCCCGTTCCGGATATTTCGGTCGTGCTGCCGGCCCACAACGAGGCTGGCAACATCGCGCGCATGGCCGCGACGCTTGAGGGCGTACTCAAGCCGCTCGGCCGCTATGAGATTGTGTTCGTCGACGACGGCTCGTCCGACGGAACGCTCGCGGCCATTCGTGCCGCCGCGACCGCGAACCCGCAGGTCCGCTACATCTCCTTCACGCGCAATTTCGGCCACCAGGAGGCCTTGCGTGCCGGACTGCGCCACGCGCGCGGCCGCGCGGTCATCGTCATGGATGCCGATTTCGAGCATCCGCCGGAACTCATTCCCGAACTGGTCGCGGCCTGGCGGGACGGCACAAAGGTTGTTGCGACTCGGCGCGAGGACGGTGAAGCCGATCTGCCGGCCCTGAAGAGCGTCACGTCGCGGCTCTATTACCGGCTGCTCGATTCGATCGGCGATGTGCGCATCGAACCGGGCTCGTCCGATTACATGCTGCTCGATCGCAGCGTGGTGGATACGGTGAACGGCTTTGCCGATCAGGACGTATTCCTGCGCGGTGCGGTGCGCTGGTTCGGCTTTCCGACAACCACGATCACCTTCTCGCGCGGGGCGCGCACCTACGGCGAAAGCAAATACACGCTGAGGCGCATGATCGATCTCGCGGTGACCGGCATTGCCGCGCACAGCGTACGCCCGCTCCGGCTCGCGATCTGGCTCTCGCTCGCTTTTGCCGCCGTCGGGCTGCTCCTCGTGATCTATTCGGTGGTGAGCTATTTCCTGGTTCGCCAGACCGTGATCGGCTGGACCTCGATCATGGCAACAATCGCACTGCTCGGCGCGGCGCAATTGCTGGTGCTCGGCATCATCGGCGAATATGTCGGACGCACGCTGCGCGAGACACGCGGGCGGCCGACCTACATCATCGGCGAGACCGAGGCGGACCAGAAGCCGGACCGCGATGTGATCGGATTCAGGCGGCCGGCAGAGTAACTTTCTATCCCTCCCCCGCACGCGGGGGGGAGGGACAGGCAAGTGGCTACCCTACCGCCTTGATCACCCGCGCGGTCTTCTCGAAGATTTCGCCGATCTGCTTCTCGCTGACGATCAGCGGCGGCGACATGGCGAGCGAATCGCCGACAGCACGCAGCATGATGCCTTCGTCGTGGAAGCCGCGGTCCATCGCCTCGAAGCCGCGCTTGCCGACGCCATCGGGCTTCGACGCGAGATCGATGCCGACGGTGAGACCGACGCAGCGGATGTCGAGCACGTTCGGCAGCCCCTTCAGCGACATGCAGGCGTCGTACCAGAGCGGCTCGAGCGTCTTCGCACGCTCGAACAGGCCCTCGTCCCGATACACGTCGAGCGCGGCGAGGCCCGCGGCAACCGCCAGCGGATGCGCCGAATAGGTGTAGCCGTGGAAGAATTCCACGACATGCTCCGGCCCGTGCATGAACGCCTCGTGGATCTCCTTGCGCACGATCACGCCGCCCATCGGCACCGAGCCCGAGGTCACGCCTTTGGCGAAGGTGATCATATCCGGCACCACGCCATAGCGCTCGGCGGCGAAGGCATGACCAAGACGCCCGAAGCCGGTGATGACTTCATCGAACACCAGCAGGATCTTGTACTTGTCGCAGATCGCGCGCAGCCGCTGCAGGTAGCCCTTCGGCGCCGGGAGTACGGCGGTCGAGCCCGCCATCGGCTCGACGAACACGGCCGCAATGGTGTTGTCGCCATTGAGCGCGACAATACGCTCCAGCTCGTCGGCCAGATGCGCGCCCCATTCCGGCTCGCCTTTCGAGAACGCCTGCTGCTCGCGGTTATAGGTGTGCGGCAGATGGTCGACGCCGGCGAGCATCACACCGAACGCCTTGCGGTTGTTGCCGATGCCGCCAACCGACATGCCGCCGAAGCCGACGCCGTGGTAGCCGCGCTCGCGTCCGATGAAGCGCTGGCGCTGCCCCTGCCCCCGCGCATTCCAGTAGCCGAGCGCGATCTTCATCGCGGTGTCGACAGCTTCCGACCCTGAATTGCAGAAGAACACATGATCGAGATCGCCCGGCGCCATCGCGGCGATCCGGCTCGCCAGCTCGAACGATTTCGGGTTCGCGTACTGGAAGGGCGGCGCGAAATCCATTTCGGCGGCCTGCGCCTGGATGGCGGCGACGATCGGCTCGCGGTTGTGACCGGCATTGGTGCACCACAGGCCCGCGGCGCCGTCGATGACCGCTTTCCCTTCGGGGGTGAAGTAATGCATGTCCTTGGCGCGCGACACCATGCGCGGCCGCGCCTTGAAGGCCCGATTGGCGGTGAACGGCATCCAGAATGCTTCGAGATCGTTCGGGACGGCAGTGGCGACGGGTTTGCGGGCGGATTGGGTGCTCATGGTGGCCTCGGATTGCTGCCCCTTCGGCGGGCGGAAGAGGCATGTTCGGCGCTGGATTATCCGCATTCGCAGATAATGACGAAGCGGGATGGCGCTGATACCTACCCGCCCTGTTCACGATTGATCGACGACATGACCGACAAACCGAGCAAACTCAAGGCGCGGCTGCCTCGCGGCCTGGTAGACCGGACCCCGTCCGACATCGTGTCCACGCGCGCGATGCTGGAAAAGATCCGAGCCGTTTACGAGCTTTATGGCTTCGACCCGGTGGAGACGCCCGCCATCGAATATACCGACGCGCTCGGCAAGTTTCTGCCCGACCAGGACCGTCCGAACGAGGGCGTGTTCTCGTTCCAGGACGACGACGAGCAGTGGATGTCGCTGCGCTATGACCTGACCGCCCCGCTCGCGCGTTATGTGGCGGAGAATTTCGACGCGCTGCCGAAGCCCTATCGCAGCTATCGCGAAGGCTGGGTGTTCCGCAACGAGAAGCCTGGACCGGGCCGCTATCGGCAATTCATGCAGTTCGACGCCGACACGGTAGGCTCCGCCTCGATGGCGGCTGACGCCGAGATCTGCATGATGGCAGCCGACACCATGGAGGCGCTCGGCATTCCGCGCGGCAGCTATGTGGTGAAGGTGAATAACCGCAAGGTGCTGGACGGCGTGATGGACGCTGCAAACATCGCCAGCGAAAAGCGCCTCACTGTTCTGCGCGCGATCGACAAGGCGGACAAGTTCTCTCTCGACGAAGTCAGAAAACTGCTCGGTGAGGGCCGTAAGGACGAGAGCGGCGATTTCACGAAGGGCGCCAACCTCGACGCAAAGCAGACGGAGATCGTGCTTGGCCTGTTACGTGCGGACGCGGCCACCACGCAATCGGCTTCGCTGAACGAGACGGGCAAGGCCGGATTTGATGAGCTCGACCAGATCAGAGAACTGGTGAGAGCTGCGGGCTACGGTGAGGATCGCATCCGCATCGACCCGTCCGTCGTGCGCGGCCTCGAATACTACACCGGTCCGGTCTACGAGGTTGAACTCCTGCTCGAGACCAAGGACGAAAAGGGTCGGCCCGTGCGCTTCGGCTCGGTCGGCGGCGGCGGGCGCTATGACGGCCTCGTCTCGCGATTTCGCGGAGAACCTGTACCCGCGACCGGATTCTCGATTGGCGTGTCGCGACTCGCGGCGGCTCTCGCGCTTGTGAACCGCGCCGATGCACAGCCAAGTTTCGGCCCCGTGGTCGTCACGGTTTTCGATCAGGATCGAATCGCAGATTATCAGCGCATGGTCGCGGAGTTGCGCGCAGCGGGAATTCGCGCCGAATTGTATCTCGGTTCAGGAAAGTTCAATCCGCAGATGAAATATGCCGACAAGCGCAACGCGCCCTGCGTCGTCATTCAGGGCAGCGATGAGAAGAACGATGCGGCGGGCGAACAGGTGGTGGTGAAGGATCTGGTCCTCGGCGCCGAGCTGTCGAAGCTGGAAAAGGGCCGCGACGAATACCTTCAGAAGCAGGCCGAGGCCCAGCGCAAGGTGCGGCGCGATCAGCTGGTGAAGACCGTGCAGGAGATTCTCGCGCGCCACGGCGTGCGGACGCGGATGGCCTAGCGCCGGTTCTCCCCGCGCAGGCTCACAAGCTCAGCAGCGCATCCTCTTCAGGGACCAGCGCGACAGGATCGATCCGGGTATGGACGTCGATCGGATGTCCGACGACCTGCTGGGCGGCGTCGAAGGTGTCGCCGAGGCCATGGAATGCGATCAGCTTGCCATTGCGGAAGCGCAGGAAGTGCACGGCGCGAAAACACAGCGAGCGGCCGGTGTCACGCTGGCGCGCGCGCAGCCGCCCGTATATCGCGACCCGCTCGCCCTGCAGCAGCAGATGTTCGATCTCGAAATCGATGATGCGGAAGAAGCACGGCAGGATGCGCGTGACGAGCTCGATCACCTCCGCCTTGCCGCGACGATGGCCATACATATCGAACTGATCCGCCGGGCCGTTCAGCAGCCATTCGACATCGTCGTCGAGGATGGCATCGAGGAGGCCGGCATCGCGCTGGCTGTAGGCGCGGTAGAAATCGCCGATGAATGGCGGCAGATCGCGACCACGGAGCGTGGCCGGCAGCGCGATGGCGCTCAGGACATCGGTCGTCATAGCGCGATCACATCCTTGGCCGCAGCGGGATCTGGCTCGCGATAGGCATCGATGCGGTGTCCGACCACCTGCTCGGCCATGTCGAAGGTGTCGGACAATCCTTTGACCGAGACGACCTTGCCGTCGCGAAACACAACGAAGACGGCAGTCTGATAGGTCAGGATGCGGCCGGTTTGCTTCTGCACCGACGTGACGTTGCTGATCATCGCCGCGGTATCCCCGTCGATCACGATCTCTTCCGGCTCGTAGCGTTTGACCGCGAACATCGAGGGCACAAGCCGCGCAATGTAATCGACCACGGCCGCCTTGCCGCGGCGGTAACCGCAGAACACGAGCACATCCACCGGGCCGGACATGTGCCACTCGACGTCGTCGGCGAGGCACTGCGCGAGCCGCACGGGGTCGCGCGAAGCCAAAGCCTCGTAAAAGGCCTGAACTGCCGCGCAAGAAACAGGTTCACCCATGATTGTCTCCAGACAACCATGTAAGATGGCTTCGAAATCCTTATTTTTCGTGATTACCAACGCTCAGGTGCGCGGCACGTGTTTGCTTCCTGTTAACGCTCGTCATCGACGGCGCCGCCGTCGGGAGCAAGCGACAGGTCTCTGGGAACCGTGGGATCCGTTTCGATCGCGCGCGACACGTCGATGCTACGGCCGACCATTTGCTCGATCGCGTCGAAGGTCTCCGGCACCGCCCGGAACCATGTCAGCAAGCCACCCTTGAAGCGGATGAACTGGGCGGAGCGCAGGCTGAGCGCGCGGCCGGTATCGCGCTGTCGGGCGCGCATGCGAATACGCGTCGCGACGTTCCCGTGGGAGGCATCGCCCTGGATTAACAGGCAGTCCAGCGAAAAGGCTGCCGGCTGGTAATAGCAGGGCATGATCCGCGTGATCAGCTCGATCACGGCACGCTTGCCATGGCGTCGGCCGTAATGGTCGAACTGCTCCGCCGGTCCCTCCAGAAGCCAGTCGACCCGCTCATCGAGAACCGCATCCAGCTCGCGCTCGTCACGCAGCAGGAAGGCTTCGTAGAAGCGGCGTAACCACGCCGGAATGGCGCGGCCGGAAGCCTGACGGGCTGTTTCGATCACGGGCGTCAGGCCGTTCATAACTGCACGAGCCCGTCGTCTTTGGCTTCCAGATCAGGAACGCCAAACGCGTCGATGCGTCTGGCGAACACCTGCTCCGCGATGCTGAAGCTATCCGTCACGCCATGCAGGGAGGTCAGCCTGCCGTCGCCGAACTGCGCGAAATAGGCGCAGGAATAGGCAATGGTCCGGCCGGTCCCTCTCTGCACGGTCGCGATACGGCTGAGTGCGCCGACTGTGTCCCCGTCGATCACCACATGCTCCACGTCAGAGCGGATCACGTCGACCAGACCGGGGACCTCCTGGCAAACATAGCGCAGCACAGCCGGCTTGCCGCGGCGGTATCCGCAGAACGGATACACGCCAACCGGCCCGGGCATGACCCATTCAACGTCATCGCGAGCAGCGGCGCGATGCGCGCCACATCGCGCGAGCGATGGGCCTCGAAGAAGGTTCGAACGAGGCTCAGTGAAACCGGTTCGCCCATCTCCACCTCCGGCAATCACTTCAGAATGGTCCAAATTCCCTTATTTTTTGTGATCGCGAAGAAATTCGATTGATGGGACTAGTAGGGTTTAGGTAACCATTCCGCGGCGATCTGCCCATGAAACGCGGGCTCGAACCGTCGTCGAAACCTCAACACTTCCGTGCTAAAGCCCCGCGGCCATGACCAATCCGCCAAATCCGGCCCTGCCCGATCCGCGCGTGGAGACCCTCGTCTCCGCCCAAAGCCTTGTCTCGACCTATGAACAGGCGGGCTACACGCGTGCGCATCCGGCGATCCTGCAGCCGGCGGACCCCTTCCTCGACCTGTCCGGCGAGGATATCCGCGCGCGAATGTTCCTGACGTCGGGACGGGCTGGCGCCGAACTCTGCCTGCGTCCGGACTTCACCATCCCGGTGTCGCGCGATTATCTCGCCTCGCCCCTCGCGGGACGGCCGCAGGGATTTTGCTATCTCGGCCCGGTCTTCCGCGATCGGGGTACGCTGCCCGGCGAATTCCTGCAGGCGGGCATCGAGTCGTTCGGGCGATCCGACAAGGCCGCCGCCGACGCCGAAACGCTGTCGCTCGGTCTCGCCACGGCCGCGCATTTCGGAAATGACTCCCCCGATATCCGCATCGGCGATGTCGGGTTGTTCGCAGCGCTGGTGTCAGCGCTCGATCTCGCGCCGGCCTGGAAGCGGCGGCTCGTGAAGGACTTCAACCGCAAGGCTTCGCTCGCGCACGACCTCGACCGGCTCACGCTCGGCAAGGGCAATGGAAGGCCCGACTATCAGGGCGTGCTCGCCGCACTTGCAGGCTCCGACCCGAAAGCGGCGCATGCGCTCGTGACCGATCTTCTGTCGATCGCCGGCATCTCGGCAGTCGGCGGGCGTTCGGTGGGCGAGATCGCGGACCGTTTCCTGGAGCAGTCTACGCTCGGCGCGTTGGCGGCCTTGCCGCCCTATACACGTACATTGCTCGAGCGCTTCCTCTCGGTCACGGGGAACCCGCTGGATGCCTCGGTGGAGATGCGCGAGATCGCCAAAGACGGAGGATTTGTCCTTACCCCCATGCTGGACCTGTTCGATGCCCGAAATGTCGAACTGACACAGCACGGGATCGACCTGAAGCGCGTCGTCTTCTCGTCCGCCTTCGGTCGCGGCATGGATTACTATACCGGCTTCGTGTTCGAATTGACCGACGGAAAGTCTACCGAACCATTGGTCGCCGGCGGACGCTACGACGACCTCCTGACCCGGCTCGGATCGAACACGCAAATCCCCGCGGTCGGGTTCTCGGTCTGGATTGAACGGCTCGCCGGAGGCGCGTCATGACTGCGCCCCTCATCATCGCCGTGCCGGCCAAGGGCCGGCTGCAGGAAAATGCCGAAGCGTTTTTCGCGCGCGCAGGCCTGAAACTCGTCAAGCCGCGCGGCGCCCGCGACTATCGTGGCACCATCGCCGGGATGGATGGCGTCGAGATCGCCTATCTGTCGGCGTCAGAAATCACCGCGCAACTGGCCCAAGGCGCAGCCCATCTCGGCGTGACCGGCGAGGATCTTGTGCGCGAGATGATTCCGGACTCGGATTCGCGCGTGATCCTGCTGGAAGGGCTCGGCTTCGGCTACGCCAATGTCGTGGTCGCGGTGCCGCAGGCCTGGATCGATGTGCGCAGCATGGCCGATCTCGACGATGTCGCAACCGCTTTCCGCCTCAAGCATAACCGCAAGATGCGGGTCGCGACCAAATACGTGAACCTCACCCGCGGATTTTTCGCGCAGCACGGCATTGCCGACTACCGGATCGTGGAGAGCCTCGGTGCGACCGAAGGTGCGCCCGCAGCCGGCACCGCCGAGATGATCGTCGATATCACCACCACCGGCAACACACTCACCGCCAACGCATTGAAGGTGATCGACGACGGCGTGATGCTGCGCTCGCAGGCCAATCTCGTTGCCTCGCGCGGCGCTGACTGGAATGCGAACGCGCTCGACACCGCGCGCCGGATCATGGACCGGCTGGCAAGCCAGGCACGTGCGCATGCCTTCCGCGAGATGCGCACGCGCTTTGCGGGCTGCGACGATGCGCTGCTCGCGCAGGCGCGCGATCGCTTCGGCATCGTGACGCCGTTCGGAGGGCCGACCTCGTCCGGCATGCTGACGCTGCATTGTCCGCCGGATCAGGTTTTCGCGCTTGCGGATTTTCTGCGCGACAAGGGCGCACAGGCGATCTCGGTGTCCGAGATCGATTACGTGTTCACGCAGGAGAATCCGCTGTACGAAAAGCTGACGGCGGGAATTTAGCCCGGCGGATCTAGCGGTTCGCCCGCACGCACGGATGGCGGCGTGATGGTCAGCCTCTGCGACAATCTCGGCCCGCAGTTCAATCTGGTGATCGGGGTGAAGCATTAGCTATCCGCCCGAATACCCGCCGATGATCGGCAGGATCTCGCCGGTGATGTAACTTGAGCAACTCGGCGCGGCGAGGAAAACGAAAGCCGGCGCGATCTCTTCCGGTTGCGCCGGGCGCTTCATCGGTGTGTCGGCACCGAATTTTGACACTCCCTTTGCATCACGGTCGGCCGGATTAAGCGGCGTCCAGACCGGTCCGGGCGCGACGGCGTTCACGCGAATGCCCTTGTCTACGAGATGCGTCGCAAGCGAACGCACGAAGGCATGGATGCCGCCCTTGGTCATCGAATAGTCGAGCAGCTTGTCGTTGCCCAAAAGACCTGTCACCGAGCCGGTCATCACGATCGACGCGCCCTCTTTCATGTGCGGCACCGCGGCCTGCGCCATGTAGAAATATCCATAAAGGTTGGTCTTCAACGTGCGATCGAAATGCTCTGGCGCCAGATCGAGGAAATCCTTCACATGCTCCTGGAACGCGGCATTGTTCACCAGCACGTCGAGCCGGCCGAATGCATCCAGGGTTCGCTTTACCGCTTCCTTGCAGAATTCCGGATCGGCGACGTCACCGGAAATGACAATGCAGCGGCACCCTTCTTTTTCGACGGCGCGCTTGGTTTCCTCTGCATCCTTGTGTTCGGAGAGATAGGAGATCGCGACATCGGCGCCTTCGCGCGCATAGAGAACCGCAACGGCACGGCCGATGCCGGAATCTCCGCCGGTGATCAGCGCGACCTTGCCTTTCAGCTTGTCCGACCCCTTGTAGTGCGGAGCATCGTACATCGGCGCGAGGTCAAGGTCGGATTCGTTGCCCGGCTTCCTGAGATGCTGCGCAGGCAGCGGCGGCTCTGGATAACGGCGTGCGCCGGCTTGCATCGCGCGCGGTTCGTTGTCCTGCTTGGGCTTTGATTTTTCCTTGGATTTTTCCTTGCGATCGATGTCGTCCTGAATCGCGCGCTCGGCGGCGGCGGTTTGCTCTGCGGCGCGCGCGAAGCGGTCCTTGGTTGCTGCGTCTGCCATCGGGTCCTCGCGTGTGTTTCACTCGCTAACGGACGCCAGCGCAGCGAAGTTCCCGGCATTCAGATTGCATGGATGACGCAGCGGCCTCAGGCGCGCGGCTTCCGGAACACCACGAAATGCGACATGGAGAAATTGACGAGGAAGCTGACGCCTATGGCGAAGAGCTTTGCATACAAGACCGGCATGACAAGCGCGCAAAGCACCAGCGTGGTGGTTGCAGCAATCAGTCCGAACACCTGCGAGACGACGAAGGCCAGATAAGCCTTCACGGTAAGCCGGCGCCCGGACTCCGCGGCGAAGGTTATGAAGGAATTCATCACGTAGGATCCGGTCACCGCGACGGTCCAGGCCAGCACGTTTGCGACCACCAGCGAACCGGTCAGGTATTTCAGCGCGAGGAGGAACAGCCCGAGATCGACCAGCGAATTCACCACCCCGATCGAGGCGAAACTCATCGCCTTCAGCATGATGGCCTGGCGCCGCAAAGTCGCCACGATGCGCTGCAGCAAGCTTTCGGGACTGGGTGAATGCTGCATCGGGAAGGTTAACTTTTTGAAAGATCGGCGTTTTCTGAACAAAAGCTCATGCAACATTCGCAGCATGAGCTATATTTTTGGCGATGGCCTCGCAGGGCCGGAACGAGCGCGATATGCCGACGAAAGCGGGTCAGGACGGGAATACATCAGCGGCAGCCGCGCGCAAGCGTGCCGAGCGCACGCTGTCGATCGTGGTGCCGTGCTTCAATGAAGCCGATAATCTGCCGGCGGTCCATGCCCGGCTTTGCGAAACTGCGCAGATGCTGCGCGAGACCCGCGGCCTGAAGATCGAAGTCGTCTATATTGACGACGGTTCTCGTGACAGCACATACGCCGTCGCAAGCGCCCTGCCCGCCATCGGCCTTGACGTGCAAACCGTGTCGCTGTCGCGCAACTTCGGCAAGGAAGCCGCGCTGATGGCCGGTCTCCACCACGCCCGCTATGGCGCAATCCTGTTCATGGACGGCGACGGCCAGCATCCGCCGGCGCTGATCGAACGGCTGGTCGGGCATTGGATCGATGACGGCTACGATGTGGTCTACACCGCGAAGGCGCACCGGGATCAGGAACCGCTCCTGCGCCGAGCCGGCGTGAAGACCTTCTACGCGCTGATGAACTTCCGCTCCCGTCACAAGATTCCGGAGGACGCCGGCGATTTCCGCCTGCTTTCTCCACGCGCGGCCAACGCGCTGAGGCAGCTCCCCGAGCGCAATCGCTTTTTCAAAGGTCTCGCCAGCTGGATCGGGTTTCGGCAGTTACGGGTCGACTACGAGCCGGCCGAACGCGCCCATGGCCGCACCAGCTGGAATCTCGGTTCGCTGATCGGGCTCTCGATCGAGGGACTGACATCGTTCTCGGTTGCGCCGCTCCGCGTCGCGAGCCTGCTCGGCGTATTGCTCGCCACAGGCGCACTGATATTCGGCATGGCGATCCTGTACGAAACGCTGATCTACGGAAAATCGGTGCCAGGCTATCCCTCGGTGGTTGTCGGCCTGATGGTTCTTGGTGGCGTGCAACTCATCATGATCGGCGTCCTCGGCGAATATATCGGCAAGATCCTATCCGAGCAGAAGGCGCGGCCGGTCTATTTCGTGGCCGAGCACCAGACCCGCAGCGAAGCCCGCGAAGAAGCGAGCGAAGACCGCCAGCCGGGCGCGGCCGCCTGAGCCAATGACGCCAGCAGGAACGCGGCGCATCGTACTGTGCGCGGACGATTACGGAATCTCGCCCGGTGTCAGTGAGGCGATCCGGGACCTGATCGCGCGCGGCCGCCTGAACGCGACCTCGGCAATGGTTGTCGCGCCGTCACTCACGGCATCAGAGGCGGCGTCGCTCACCCGCCTGAAGCGGGATTTGCCGCACCTGCAGATCGGGTTGCATTTCACGCTGACGGCTCCGTTCCGGCCAGTCAGCGAAGGCTTCTCACCCCTGAAGCAGGACTCCTTCCTGCCCCTCACCACCACGCTCGGCAGTGCGCTGATCGCGCGGCTCGATCGTGAACGCATCGCGCAGGAACTGCGTTCACAACTTGCTGCCTTCTCCGAGAGGTTCGGCTTTCTTCCCGATTATGTGGACGGCCATCAGCACGTACAGATTTTTCCGCAGATCCGCGATGCGATCCTCGCCGTGATGCGAGATGCGATGCCCGGCGCATGGGTACGGCAATGCGGCCGCGCCACGCCGTTGGCTGCGCGTATCGCAGATCGGAAGGGATTGCTGCTCGACACGTTGAGCAGGGGCTTTCGCAGCCGCGCGGCGGCCATGGGCGTTGCGTACAATCCCGCCTTCGCCGGCTCCTACGACTTCGGCTCCGATCCGGATTTTGCTGCACTGTTTCCGAAGTTTTTGGACGCTCTCCCGGCCGGCAGCGTCGTCATGTGCCATCCGGGCTTCGTCGACGATGAACTCAGGACGCTGGATCCGCTGACTGATCTGCGAGAGCGTGAATTCGCTTTCTTGGGCTCGGATGCCTTCCCGGAACTTCTGCGCAAACACCGCGTCACGTTGTCGTGACATCTCCCCGCGCGAGGTCGGGCTCCCTACATTTGCGGTGCCCGCCTCCGCGGGCGTGAAGGAGGACCAATGACACCGCAGGAACGCGAACTGGTCGACGATCTGTTCGAACGGCTTGCGACACTTGAGCGCAACCCGCGCGAGGCCGACGCCGAGGAAGCAATCCGCGCCGGCCTTCGCAAGGCGCCGAACGCGACTTACGCACTGGTGCAGACCGTGTTGCTTCAGGAAGAAGCGCTGCGTCAGGCCAATGAGCGCATCCGCGAGCTGGAAGCCGCGCCGCCCCAGCAGCAAGGCGGCGGTGGTTTCCTCGATTCGATGCGCGACGCTGTATTCGGCGGCAACAGCGCTCCGCCCGGCTCTGTCCCGTCTGTCGGCGGCCGGCCGATGGGCGTGCCGGGAGGTTTCCCGCGCGCGGGTGATCAGTCCCAAGCTCAGGGCGGCGCGCCCTACCAGCAGCAGGCCGAGCCTGCGCATGCTGGCGGAGCGGGCGGCTCGTTCCTTGGCACAGCTGCTGCAGCAGCAGCCGGCGTCATTGGCGGCACACTCCTGATGAATTCGCTGAAAGGCATGTTCGGCGGGGACCAGGCGCATGCCCACGGGCTCGGCAATCTCGGCTCGCAGCAGGCCGAAACCAATCCATCCGGAGCGAACCCTTGGGGCGACGCCGGGTCAGGCGGCGGAGACCTTTCGCGACAGGCCGGGATCGACAGCATCGGCAAGCCGAGCGGTGAAGGCGATCGTCACGCCGCCTACGAGCCCGCGCACGAGATGGACGAGGGCGATATGGAGGATGACTTCGATATCGGTTTCGACAACGACTTCCTCTGAGCCGGCATTGCATCAGCGCCAAGACACGAACGGCCCGCTCATCGAGCGGGCCGTTTTTGTTTTAGGTCGGGCCGGCCAACGCTCGCCGGAAGGCTGGGGTCCTTCCATGACACGAAGGCGCGGCCCGCTGATCGCCGCTTTTGCGATCAGATGACGATAACCCTCGTGCCGACCTTCACGCGCTCATACAGGTCGGTGACATCCTCGTTGCGCATGCGGATGCAGCCCGACGACACGGCCTGACCGATGGTCCAGGGCTCATTCGATCCGTGGATGCGATACAGCGACGAACCGAGGTAGAGCGCGCGCGCGCCGAGCGGATTATCCGGACCGCCGGCCATGTAATGCGGCAGGTCCGGACGGCGCGCGAGCATTTCCTTCGGCGGCACCCAATCGGGCCATTCGGCCTTGCGCGTGACTGTCTTCACGCCCGCCCAGGTGAAGCCCGGACGCCCGACACCGATGCCGTAGCGCAATGCGGTGCCGTCATTCTGCACCAGATAGAGGAACCGCTGCGGCGTATCGACGATGATCGTGCCCGGCTTTTCCTTGCCGGAATACGGGACCACCTGCTTGTTGAAGCGCGGATCGAAGCTGCGCTGATCCGGCCCGCGATAGGCCATCGGCGGCGTGGCGCTCTGATCCTGATACATGCCCGGCTGATAATAGCCCGGTGCACGGCCATATTCGGGTTGCGCGGGTGCGCCCGGATAAGCCGGCTGTTCGCGATAACGCGGCTGCGCACCCGACTGCCCACCGCCGAACAGAAACTCGATGAACCCGCCGCCCATATTCTGCGCCTTCGCAGGCACCGGCGACAACGCAGCGCCGGCGAGACCGGACAACGCTGCGGCAAATACAAGACCAGAACGCTTCATCGACGCTACTCGCACTTGCTGAACAAAGGCGCTGCAAAGGCACGCGCCACTCATGCGAGCGAGTACATGGGAAAAATTGATGCGAATGGTAAACGATCGCGCGGCAACGCAAAGCTAACCACGATCGCGGCGCCTTTACCTGCAGTTAGCGTTTATTTTGGGTGAAACATCGTGGTTAATGCTTCGCTTCATCGTGCATGAACCGGGCATTAAGCGGCGTCGGTTACCGTCGCTGCCGGAGACAAGCATGCCCGTACAACGCAAGATTTTCCGCGTCGAAGAAATGATGCGCGACGAGCCGCAGCCGCAGGATTTGCTGGCACCCGACGCGCCAGATTTCCCATCACCAGGTTTCCCGTCAAATGTGATTGACGAACTGCGCGCGCTCCGCACTCTCATGGAAAGGCGCATGCCGGACGCCGGCGAAACACGCGCGAAAGCTGACGCGCCGGCGCAGGAAGTGCGCAAACTCAAGATCGAACTCGACGTGATCGGAAACGCCATCAAGCAGACGCGCACCGAGATCGTGTCGCTGCAGGATCAGGGCTTCGATTCAGGGCGTGTCTCCCGCGTGACGAAGGAACTCGACGCTGTATTCGAAGATACGTCCCGTTCGACGGATCGTATCCTCAAGGCAGCCGAGGATATCGACCGCTCCGCTCATGCTCTCGCCGGGATGTTGAAGGGTGACCATGAGCTGGGACTGGCTCATGACATTCAGGAGCGGGTTACGGAAATTTTTGAAGCCTGCAATTTCCACGACCTGACGGGACAGCGCATCAGCAAGGTCGCCGCCATGCTGAAGATGGTCGAAGAGCATCTCGCGCGGATGATGGAAATCTGGAGCGTGATCGAGCGCTTCAATGTCGATGCCGCACAAACGGCCGCATCCGAACTCGACGGGCTGCTGAACGGGCCCAAGCTTGCGGGCGACAACGGCCATTCGACGCAGGACGAGATCGACCGGCTGTTTAACTGACGCGCTTCGGGCCGCCGCCGACGGCGCTTCCTCCTGTCCACAACGCGTGTGGTATAAGGATTCCCCTTCAGCGGCCGATCCGGTCCCGAGCCATGTCCGCCTTGTCTCCCGCGACCCTGACCACGCCGGCAAAGCCCGCGCACTCCGCACGCGCCGTGGCGGCCGCACGGCTCACCCGATCCTATGCGCGGCTGAGCAGCGGGCTGATCCTGTTCGCCTTCGTGCTCTGCCATTTCGGAAGCCACATCGCCCTGATCGGCTCCGTGCCGGCGGCCGAGCGCGTTTTTGGCGTCCTGATGTGGTTCTGGCTGACCGTTCCCGGCACCCTGTTGCTCGGGACTGCGTTCGTTGTGCATGTCCTGAATGCACTCTGGTCGATCTACGTCCGCCGTTATCTGCGGATGCCCGCCTGGGAGATCGCGCAGATCGTACTTGGGCTCGCGATCCCGCCGCTCATCATGATCCACGTCATCGGAACAAAGCTCGCCGACGACATCTACGGCACCAACAGCAGCTACGCATCGGTACTGGCGTCGCACTGGCTCGGACCACCCCTGCTGTGGGGCGCCTCGTCCTTCGTCTATCTGCATATCGCAGCGATCCTGACCGTGTGGATCCATGGCTGCATCGGGCTGCATTTCTGGCTGCGGACCAAGCGCTGGTACGCATCGTGGCGACCGGCGCTCGAGATCGCGGCGATCCTGATCCCCGCACTTGCGCTCGCCGGCTACATTTCCGGCGGAAACCAGATCATGCGCGACGCGCAGGATCCGGATTTCATCAAGGAGCTCATCCAGGAAGCCCGCGTTACGCCGGAGACCATCGAGGGGGTCTGGCACAACATCCATATCGGGTTCGCGATCTATCTCGGGCTCGTGCTGTTGCCGTTCATCGCGCGAGCGATCCGCCGTCTTGTCCACACGATCCATCGCCCTCCGCGACTGACGCATGCGATCGGGCGCTCCATGGCTGTCTTGCCCGGTGCGACTGTCCTCGAAACATTGCGAGCGAACGGAATTTCCCACGCCGCCGTTTGCGGCGGCCGCGCGCGCTGCACCACCTGCCGCATCCGGGTGACGGATGGACTTTCAGCGCTGCCGGAACCGGCCGGGCTTGAAGCCACGGCGCTGGCGCGGATCGGCGCAAACGAAGGCGTCCGGCTGGCGTGCCAGTTGCGGCCGACAAGCGACATTTCCGTGCTCCCGCTTCTGACCGCAGATGCGAGCGCAACCTACGGCCTGATCCGCGCCGGCAGCGAAGGCAGCGAACGCCTGGTCACTGTCATGTTCATCGACCTGCGCGGCTCGACCACGCTTGGTGAAGCGCGGATGCCATACGACGTGCTGTTCATCCTCAACCAATTCTTCGACGAGATGAGCAAGGCGCTGGAGGCGACAGGCGGACATTATTCGAACTTCACCGGCGACGGCCTGATGGCGATCTACGGGCTTGATGCCGCAGACCCGAGGGCCGGCGCGCGGCAAGCATTGCGCGGCGCAAGCGAAGTGCTGATCCGGCTCGACAACGTGAACGCGCGGCTCAAGGCCGACCTGAAGGAACCGCTGCGGATCGGCGTCGGCATCCACTATGGCGAGGCAATCGTCGGCGCCATGGGGCCGCCTCGCTCGCAGATCATCACCGCGATCGGCGACACGGTGAACACCACCGCGCGTCTCGAAGGCCTGACCAAGGACTATCGCTGCTCGCTGATATTGTCGCAGGCGGCGGCGCAGGCGGCGGGTCTCAGGCTGCAAGGCCACGATCTGCATCAGGCGACCGTGAAGGGCCGCACAGGGTCGGTTGCATTTTATGCGCTCAACGAGGTTCCCGAACCAACACGCTGAAGCGTGAAGGCATCGCGCCAGCCGCCGATCTCCTTTGCCTACTATTTTTGCAAACAAAATAGCGCCTTTGCCGCAATACGAAGCCATTTTGCGCAAGGCAGGAACATTTGCACGAATAAAAGCATTTCGCATTTTTTCTTTGAAACTAATCTAGCCCGACAGTTCTTCTGTCTTGTGCATCGCAAAGCAGCGGCTTTCGGGGCATTCATTGCGTCGCCCCTCTCGCCGAGCATCACCAATTGCTTGGAGTTATCGATGTCACGCAAATCATCACAAACGACGACTCGTGTTGAGCATCCAACCCGACGCGAAGTCGTCACGTCCGGAGCAATGGTTCCGATCGCCTTGAGCTTGCCATCGGACAGCGTGGCTCAATCCGGCGCGCAAACCGTAACGAAAACCGCCGCTCAAGTCAGCGTTCCGGTGACCATCACCATCAACGGAAAGCCGCGCGCGCTTACTCTCGATCCGCGATCGACGCTACTGGATGTGTTGCGTGAGCAACTGGATCTGACGGGTTCCAAAAAGGGATGCGATCAGGGCCAATGCGGCGCGTGCACTGTCCTGATCAACGGACGGCGCGTCGTGTCCTGTCTGACGCTGGCTGTCATGCAGGATGGCGCGAGCATCACGACGGTCGAGGGCCTTGCGACGGATGGCAAGCTGCATCCCTTGCAGCAGGCCTTCATCGATCATGACGCATTCCAGTGTGGCTATTGCACGCCCGGCCAGATCTGCTCGGCCGCCGGTCTGATTGCCGAAGGCAAGGCCAGGACACCGGACCAGATCCGCGAGCTGATGAGCGGCAACATCTGCCGTTGCGGCGCCTATCCCAACATTGTTGCAGCAATCCAGCAGGCGATGGGGCAGTCATGATCGGGTTCGAATATTCGCGCGCGAGCAATGTCGCCGATGCGGTGACACAGATGGCCGCAAGCCCCGGAGCGAAATTCGTCGCCGGTGGCACCAATCTAGTCGATCTCATGAAGGTCTATGTCGAAAAGCCGACAAAGCTGATCGACGTGACCAGGCTTCCACTCGACAAGGTCGAGGAGACTGCAGGCGGCGGCCTGCGGATCGGAGCGCTGGTGCGCAACTCCGATCTCTCCTACCACCCGATTGTCGAGCGCCGATACCCTATGCTGTCGAGCGCGATACTGGCCGGCGCATCGCAGCAGCTGCGCAACATGGCTTCCACTGGCGGCAATCTCGTGCAGCGTACGCGCTGCGCCTATTTCTACGACATCGCCACGCCCTGCAACAAACGCGAGCCGGGCACCGGCTGCTCCGCCAGGGAAGGCCTGAACCGGATGAACGCGATCCTCGGCACGAGCGACGCCTGCATTGCCGTGCATCCGTCGGACATGTGCGTGGCGCTTGCCGTGCTCGAGGCGAAGATCCACGTCACCGGCCCGCGCGGCGACCGCGAGATCGCGCTTGCGGATTTCCATCGGTTGCCCGGCGGCACTCCGCAGCTTGAAACCAACCTGAACGCAGACGAACTGATCACCGCGGTCGAATTGCCGGCGCGAGGATTTGCATCGAACTACACCTATCTGAAAATCCGCGACCGGCTGTCCTATGCCTTCGCACTCGTCTCCGTCGCGGCAGGCATCGAACTCGACGGCGGCACGATCCGCGAGGCACGGTTCGCACTCGGCGGTGTCGCGCACAAACCGTGGCGCAATGCCGAGGCGGAAGCGGCACTGCGTGGCAAAGCCGCGAACGAAGCCGCGTTCGCCCAGGCGGCCGATATCGTGCTGCGCGAAGCAAAAGGCTTCGGCGGCAACACGTTCAAGATCGAACTGGCACGACGCACCATCGTGCGCGCGCTGTCGCAGGCCGCGCGCGCAACGCCGCAGTCGCAATCCACCAAAAAGATCGCGTGAGCAAAGTCATGGCACCTTACATCGGTACTGCTACCTCCCGCGTCGATGGCGTTGCGAAGGTCACCGGCGCCGCCAAATATGCCGCCGAGTTCAATACGCCCGGCCTCGCCCATGCCAGCCTCGTCACATCGACGATTACGAAGGGTCGCATCACGGGCATTGACCCGAGCGCTGCCAAGGCCGTCAAAGGCGTCCTCGCCGTGCTCACGCACGACAACCGGCCGGCGATGGCGGACAAGGACGAAGCTTACAAGGACGATGTGGCTCCGGAAGACGGATCACCCTACCGGCCGCTTTACGACAACAGGATCATGTTCAACGGCCAGCCGGTCGCGCTTGTCGTGGCCGAGACGCCGGAGATCGCGCGATACGCAGCGTCCCTGGTGAGAGTGAACTACGCGACGGAAAATTTCGTCACCGACATCTTCCGCGAGCGCGCCAGAGCGACCCCGGTGAAGACCAGGGAAGGCCCGATGGCTCCGCCGAAAGCCCGCGGCAAGCCCGACGACGCGCTGGCTGCCGCGGCCGTTCGCCACGAGGCCGAATATTACGTGCCGATCGAGCATCATAACCCGATGGAGCTCTACGCTTCGACCGTCGTGTTCGAGCCCGGCGGCAAGCTGACGATCTACGACAAGACGCAAGGTGTGCAAAACGTCCACAAGTATATCTGCGGCGTCTTCAACATGAAGCCGGAGGACGTGCGGGTCATGTCGCCCTATATGGGCGGCGGCTTCGGCTCGGGCCTCCGCCCGCAATACCAGGTCGTACTGGCGGTGCTGGCAGCGCGCGCGCTGCAGCGTTCGGTGCGGCTCGTGCTGACCCGGCCGCAGATGTACGAACTGGGCTATCGACCCGCGATGATCCAGCAGATCGCGCTGGGCGCAAATACGGGCGGCACGCTCGACGTCATCACGCATGACGCGGTAACCGTCACGTCGCAATACGAGGATTTCCACCGTCAGGAGACCGGCTGGTCCGGCCTCCTTTACAAGTCGCCAAACGCGAAATATGCGCACCGCCTCGCGAAGCTCGATCTGCCGACATCGGCGGACATGCGGGCGCCGAGCGCTGCACCCGCGCTGTTCGCGCTCGAGTCCGCGATGGACGAACTCGCCGTCAAGCTCAAGATCGATCCGATGGAGTTCCGATTGCGGTGTTATTCGGACCGCGACCAGAATGAAGACAAGCCATTCGGCAGCAAGGCTCTGCGCGAATGCTACAAACAGGGCGCAGACGCATTCGGCTGGAGCAAGCGCAGCCCCGAGCCTCGCTCGATGCGCGACGGCAGCGAACTCGTCGGCTGGGGCATGGCGACCGGCATCTGGGAGGCGCTGCAGGTACCAATCACCGTGCGCATTGCACTCACCGCCAACGGTCATGCCGAGGTCGCGTGCGCAACGTCCGACATCGGCACCGGCACCTACACCATCATGGCGCAGGTCGCGGCCGATATGCTCGGCCTGCCGATCGAGACTATCAGCATCAAGCTCGGCGACTCGAGCCTTCCGCAATCGCCGGTCGAAGGCGGATCGTGGATCGCGACGTCCGTGGCGAATGCCATTGTGACAACCGCCGGGGCGATCCGCGACCAGTTGCTCGGCTTCGCGGGCAAGATGCCAAACTCGCCGCTTGCCGGGATGAAGGGCGATGATGTCACGCTCGCCGACGGCAAGCTTGTCAGCAAGCGCGACGCGTCCCGCAGCGTGTCGATTGCCGACGCCATGCGTCACGGTTCGGTGGAACGGATCGTACAGGAGAAGACCACCGGGCCGAGCGGCGACCACTCGAAAGCGAACAATACGCACGCCGCGCATTTCATCGAAGTGAAGGTGGACGAGCAGCTCGGCGTCATACGCGTCACGCGCGCCGTGAGCGCGATTGCGGCCGGGCGAATCCTGAATCCCAAGACCGGTGGCAACCAGATCAGCGGCGCGGTGGTCTGGGGCATCGGCATGGCGCTGCACGAGGAGACCCATATCGACCACAGGTTCGGCCGCATCATGAATGCCAACCTCGCCGAATATGCGATGCCCGTTCACGCCGACATTCACGACATCCAGGTGATCTTTGTCGACGAGAAGGACGAGAGTAATCCGCTCGGCCTGAAGGGGCTTGGCGAGATCGGCATTGTCGGTGTCGCCGGGGCGGTCGCGAATGCCGTGTATCATGCGACCGGCAAGCGCGTGCGCCATCTGCCGATCACGCTCGACAAGCTGCAGGCGTGACCGCTTAGGCCAACGGGATCGCGGTCAAGCTTTCGGGCGGCGGATCGCGATCAGGCAGACCAGCGAGACGACACCGAAAGCGGCCGTGACCGCGAGCGCGGTCGCGTCTCCGCTGTGCTCGACCACGAAGGCGAGCGCGAGCGGCGCCATCGCCTGCATCACCTGGAACGGCTTGGCGATACGGCCGAGGACGCGGCCATAGCCGCTCGCCCCGAACAGCGCGAGCGGCACGGCACCGCGCGCGATGGTCAAGAGACCATTGGCGGCGCCGAACATGATTGCAAATGCGATCGCGGCCCATAGCCTGAAGCCGAACAGCGCAATCAGCGCGAAGCCGGACAGGATCAGCGCGACCGAAAATCTGGCGAGATTGAGCGGATGCGCGCGTCCGCCGAACACAAGCTCGCAGATCCGCGCGGCGACCTGCGAGGGTCCAAACAACGCACCGATCATCACCGCTGTTGCAGGGTCGATGCCCGAACGGCCGAACATCGCGATCAGATGCGCCGCGAGGCCGGACGGAATGAAGGCATACGACGCAAAGGCCGCAGCGACGAGAAAGAACACGAGACCGCTGGCCGGCAGATAGGTCGGCGGGTTCGCGGCGGCGTTGTCGGCCATGGCCGGTGGCGCGGCTTTGGTGCGCGGCAATGCGAAGGCGTGCAGCGGGGCTGCGACCATCGCCAGTACCGCGGCAAATATCAGATAGGTGCCGCGCCAGTCGGTGAAGGTGAGCGAGAGCTGCGTCGCCGGCCAGCTCGCGGTCGAGGCGAAGCCGCCGGCCAGCGTGAGATAGGTGATCGGCTTGCGTGCGCCTGTGCCGAAGATACGGCCCAGTGTCGCGAAAGCCGGATCATAGAGATTGGCCGCGATGGCAACGCCGAGAATCACCCAGACCGCAAGATAGGCGGCCGGATGCGAGGCAAAGGCGAGCAGCGCCACGGCCAGCGCGCCGATCAACGAGCCCGCCGCCATGACGATATGTCCGCCATACCGATCGATCCAGCCGCCGATGGTGGGCGCGGTCGATCCGGCAACGAGAAGCGCGAGCGAAAACCCCGCCATCGCAAACGACAGCGACCAGCCGCGATCCGCCGCGATCAGCGGCATCATCAGGACCGGCGGATAGAACAGGATGCCCCACGCGAGGATTTGCGTGACGCCGAGCACCAGCACGGCGCGCCAGGGACCGAGGAGGAATGCGCTGAGACGGGACATGCGAGGACCGGCGGGGCGTAGCCAAGCCTAGCACGTCGCGAGCGGAAACCGGACTGCCGCTCCTGCAAACCAGCCGTCAGGCGAACAGGCGGGTCGCGTAGTAGCAAAGCGCCGAGATCGCGGCGGAACAGGGGATGGTGATGATCCAGGCTATGACGATGCCGTTTGCCACGCCCCAGCGCACCCCGGACACCTTCTTGGCCGCGCCGACGCCGACAATGGCGCCCGTGATCGTGTGGGTGGTCGAGACCGGAATGCCGAGCCCCGTCGCCATGAACAGCGTGATGGCGCCGCCGGTCTCCGCGCAGAAGCCCTGAACCGGCGTCAGCCGCGTGATCTGCGAACCCATCGTCTTCACGATGCGCCAGCCCCCGGCCAGTGTGCCAAGACCCATGCCGAGCTGGCAGGAGATCACCACCCAGAACGGTACATAGAACTCGCTGCCGAGATGCCCCTGCGAATAGAGCAGCACCGCGATAATACCCATGGTCTTCTGCGCGTCGTTACCGCCATGTCCCAGCGAATAGAGCGAGGCCGACACGAACTGTCCGGAGCGGAAGAAAATGTCGACTCCGTACGGCGTTCTGCGCGCGAACAGCCACGACACGATCAGGAACAGAACCAGCGCCAGGACGAACCCGGTGAAGGGCGACAGAAAGATTGCGGCCGTGGTCTTTGCCAGACCGCCCCACACGATCGACGAAATACCGACCTTCGCAACGCCGGCGCCGACCAGGCCGCCGATCAGGGCATGCGAGGAACTGGACGGGATTCCGTAATACCAGGTGATCAGGTTCCAGGCGATTGCGCCCATCAACGCCGCGAAGATCACGCTCGCATCGACGATCTCGGGCGAGATAATTCCGGTGCCGACCGTGTTGGCGACATGAAGGCCGAAGATCAGGAAGGCGATGAAATTGAAGAAAGCCGCCCAGATCACAGCGTAGTGCGGCCGCAGCACGCGCGTCGACACGATGGTCGCGATCGAATTCGCGGCGTCGTGCATTCCGTTGATGAAGTCGAAGAACAGCGCGACGACGATCAGCGCGATTAGAAACGGAAGGGCGATCGAGGCGTCCAAACCAAGCCCCTCAGACGTGCTCGATCACGGTCGCGTGGATGACGTTGGCGACGTCATCGAAGCGGTCCACGACCTTTTCGAGATGATCGTAGACCTCGTTGCCGGTGATGTAGCCCATCGGATCGGCGTTACGATACCGCCGGAACAACTCGTGCAGCCCCTGGTCGTGCAACTCGTCGGCCTGCCCTTCGAGGCGGGATATCTCTTCGGTGATTTCTCCGAGGCGATGGGCTTCGTTGCTGATGGATTTCAGCCGCGGAATTGCCTCTTCCACGAGGCCGGCGCAGCGCTTGATCACGTCACCCATCTCGCGCATCTGCGGGGTGAACTCACGCAACTCGAAAATCATCACGGCCTTGGCGGTCTTCTGCATCTGGTCGATGGAATTGTCCATCGACGTGATCAGTTCCTTGATTGCGCCGCGGTCGAACGGAGTGATGAAGGTACGGCGAACCGCGATCAGGATGTCCCGGGTGATGACGTCGGCGTCATTCTCACGCTCCATCACCAGCTGAAAGTTGCGTTCCACCGCTTCGCCGCCGTCCAGCAGCGCCCGCAACGCCTCGGCACCCGCCACCAGCGTTTTCGAATGCGCAGCGAACATATCGAAGAAGCGCTCTTCCTTCGGAAGGAGCGCATTGAACCAGCGCATCATGTCAAATGGCTCCCGTCGGACCGATCGCGCCGGACGCTACCCGATTCGATGATCGCGAATGACGCTAATATGACCGTCCACAAGGATCAGGCGCGCGGCGCACAGCGCACGTAGACCTGCGTCCCATAGCGGCCGGACACCTCGGGATCGAGGAAACGCACGGTCATCGTGCGGCCATCGAACGAGGTGATCTCGCGGTCCTGCATCCCGCCCGCCGGCTCGCCGGGCGGGCCGATAAAGGTCTTGTTGCCGGGCGCACCCTTCAGCCGCAGTTCTTCCGGCTGCGCCTTGTCAGGCATGTGCATGATCACGCCACCGCTCGGGCCCATGCCGATATTGTAGGGCTGGCGGCAGCCATTGCGGGCGGCAGCTTCGGTGCGCTTCAGATCCTGTGGATTATGATAGGCGGCGAGGCCCCAGCGGCCTGCGATTTCCTGCGCCTTGATGGCCGGCGGCACCTCGGCGACCGACGGCATCGAAGTCTCCGGCGAGTTTCCCTGCCCGGCGCAGGCGCCAACGGCCAGCGCAGCGGAAAGTCCAAAAATAGCTTTCATCGGCAGACGAAGCCGTACGGATACCATGGCTCGACCTCGGTTTTGCGGGGAGCCCAGCCCCCAGCCCCCAATCACTTTGCTGTCAAGATCGCTCTGGCGCAAGCCCTTGGATCTGGCAACCCCTGACGCGACCTTAGCAGGTTTGAATCGAACATGGCGGCGTTCTGTAAATCCAGCCCTAATCTCACCGGGCGGGACGGATTTTGTCACGAGTGGCCAATCGGCAAGGCCGTTCAGGCGCTTAAAGCTTGACAGAAAGGCCCTTCGCCACCTATCACCCTGCCCCGTTGGCACTCCTTTAGTACGAGTGCCAAGTCGCTGCAAAGTCAGCAAATTTTCCAGCTCCTGCAGCAGTAGCGTAACGCCCCGCGAGGAAAACATGGCCAAGAGCAAGTTCCGCCCCCTGCATGACCGCGTGGTCGTGCGCCGTATCCAAGCCGACGAAAAGACCAAAGGCGGCATCATCATTCCGGACACCGCCAAGGAGAAGCCGCAGGAAGGCGAAGTCGTCGCCGTCGGCCCGGGTGGCCGCGACGAGAGCGGCAAGCTGATCCCGATCGACGTGAAGGCCGGCGACCGCGTGCTGTTCGGCAAGTGGTCCGGCACCGAAGTGAAGCTCGATGGCGAAGAACTCCTGATCATGAAGGAGTCCGACATCATGGGCGTTGTCGGCTGATTTTCTTCCCTCGCGCTGAGGAGGCCGCGAAGCGGCCGCCTCGAAGGGCGAGAGTAAACCCTAATCAACCTCCCCTTCGAGACGCCGGCGGACCGGGCCCCTCAGGGTGAGACTCAGAGACAACGGAGCAATTCCACATGGCTGCCAAGGACGTGAAATTCGCAGGCGACGCGCGCGAGCGCATGCTGCGCGGCGTCGATATCCTCGCCAACGCTGTGAAAGTGACGCTTGGCCCCAAGGGCCGCAACGTCGTGCTCGACAAGTCGTTCGGCGCTCCGCGCATCACCAAGGACGGTGTGACGGTCGCCAAGGACATCGAGCTCGAGGACAAGTTCGAGAATATGGGCGCGCAGATGGTGCGCGAGGTCGCCTCGAAGACCAATGATCGCGCCGGCGACGGCACCACCACCGCGACCGTTCTCGCCCAGGCAATCGTGCGCGAAGGTGCGAAGTCGGTTGCCGCCGGCATGAACCCGATGGATCTGAAGCGCGGCGTCGACCTCGCGGTCGCGGCGGTGATCAAGGACATCGAGAAACGCGCGAAGCCGGTGGCTTCGTCCGCCGAAGTTGCTCAGGTCGGCACCATTTCGGCCAACGGCGATCAGACCATCGGCAAGATGATCGCGCAGGCGATGCAGAAGGTCGGCAATGAAGGCGTGATCACGGTCGAAGAGGCGAAGTCCCTCGATACCGAGGTCGAGATCGTTGAGGGCATGCAGTTCGACCGCGGCTACCTGTCGCCGTACTTCGTCACCAACGCCGACAAGATGATCGCGGAACTCGATGACGCCTACATCCTGCTCCACGAGAAGAAGCTGTCGGGCCTGCAGGCCATGCTGCCGCTGCTGGAATCGGTTGTGCAGTCGGGCCGTCCCCTCGTCATCATCGCGGAAGACGTCGAGGGTGAAGCGCTTGCCACGCTCGTCGTGAACCGTCTGCGCGGCGGCCTGAAGGTCGCTGCCGTGAAGGCGCCGGGCTTCGGCGACCGCCGCAAGGCCATGCTCGAGGACATCGCGATCCTCACCGGCGGCCAGCTGATCTCCGACGATCTCGGCATGAAGCTGGAAAACGTGACCCTCAACATGCTCGGTCGCGCCAAGAAGGTGATCATGGAGAAGGAAAAGACCACGATCGTCAAAGGCGCCGGCAAGAAGGCCGACATCGAGGCGCGCGTTGCCCAGATCAAGGCTCAGATCGAGGAAACCACCTCGGACTACGACAAGGAGAAGCTGCAGGAGCGGCTGGCGAAGCTCGCCGGCGGCGTTGCGATCATCCGTGTCGGCGGTGCGACCGAGATCGAGGTGAAGGAAAAGAAGGATCGCGTCGAGGATGCGCTGAACGCCACCCGCGCTGCGGTCGAGGAAGGCATCGTGCCGGGCGGCGGAACCGCGCTCCTTCGCGCGAAGAAGGCGATCGGCCGTCTGAACAACGATAACGCCGATATCCAGGCCGGCATCAACATCGTGCTGAAGGCGCTGGAAGCCCCGATCCGCCAGATCTCCGAGAATGCCGGCGTGGAAGGCTCGATCGTGGTCGGCAAGATCATGGACAACAAGTCCGAGACGTTCGGCTTCGACGCGCAGAACGAAGACTATGTCGATCTCGTCGAGAAGGGCATTGTCGATCCGGCGAAGGTGGTGCGTACCGCGCTGCAGGATGCGGCGTCGGTTGCGGGCCTCCTGATCACGACCGAAGCGATGGTCGCCGAACTGCCGAAAGAACCGGCACCGGCCATGCCCGGCGGTGGCGGCGGCATGGGCGGAATGGGCTTCTAGCCCATTCGCCCAAATCAAAAAATTATCGAAGCCGGCAGGCCGGCTTCGATTGGCGGAATGGGCTTCTGACCGCCCGCTTCCGTTTCATGGATTGCGAAAAGGCGCGGCGCGAGCCGCGCCTTTTTTCTGCGCTGCATTGGTCGCCATGCTAGCATTCAAACGATTTGCAGATGCGGAGACCTGACGATGCGCGTGTTGTCGATTGCGGCACTGGCTCTGGCGTGCAGCGGGTTCGCTGCATCGGCGCAAACCAACGTCCGCTATTTCAACGGCGTTTATGGCCTCCTCGGCGACATCGAAACCGATGCGTTCCTGAAAGAGACGCGACAGGGCGGCAAGGTCGTGTCGGCAGAGCTCGACGTCTGTCATGCGCCATCGCCAGGCTCGCCGCTGCGCGACCGTTTTGTGGTGGCGCTGAAGCCGCAGGGCAATCGGCTGGTCGGCTCCGGGCAGACGCAGGAAAGCAAGCGCCCTGTCACGGTCGATCTCGCTCGCTCCGCCACCGGCAACAGCTACTCGTTCGAAGGCACCGTGAAGCTCGGCGATCAGGTGCACAAGGCATCGTCGGACGACCTCGCCGACATGAGCGAGAAGGATTTCCGCGAGCAGACCTCCGTCGAGGAATCGATCGCCGACAATCCGGCCGACTTCCGCGAGGTCACGCCCGGCACGATTGCGATCCGCGTTGCGCGCACGGCGATGGTCGATCTGCTGAAGGCGTTGCGGACCGAAAATGTGAAGGTTCAGGGCTACAGCATTGCACCGAGTTGCGAGTCTCTGAGGCGCGGCACCGTCGATGTCCAGATCGATGTCGACCCGGAGCGGGCAGTCGATCTGGTCAGCAAGGTCAAGGCGATGCCCGGCGTCACGAAGGCCGGCTGGACCAGCGGCGGTCTCGACCTCAACCGCGCCGTCCGTATTCCTGCAGGAGCGTTCCGCGATAGCGCGGGCAAACTCGACCGACAGAAGCTTGGCGATGCGATCGCCGCAGCCTCTGCGAAAGTGTTTTCGGCGCAGCGGGGCTCCGTGGAATGGGACGATGTCACCGGCGAGCTCACCGTCACCGTCAAGCGGCCGGACATCACCATACCGGAGCTCGGCCTGACCGAGGTGATCGGGATCCCGTTCATGATCAGCGGTGAGAAGCCCGGCGCGAAGGACACGATCGTCATCCGCATCGGTCAGAGCGATGGCGAAATCCTGGACGACGGCGCGGTGCCTCGCCTGACGATCGCGACGAACCAGAGTGGCGAGGAAACGCCCGAGCCGACCGGCAGCGATAACCTGCAGGCGATTATCGCCCGGGAGCTGAAGGGACAGACCTGGGACGCCGACAAGGAAGCCTGGTCGAAATAGGCTCCGTACCCGTTGCGACTAATTCTACCCGCCGCGGCTAATTCGACGCCGGACGCCAGCGCAGGGGCTCCGGACCTTCAAGCACCAGCAGGAATCCCTCCCAGCGCCACGCCGTCACCTGCATCAGCTTGGTCAGGAACTCCTTGTCCGCATCGAGCTGCGCCTGCGAACACTGATTGTCGCGCAGCGCAGTCGGCGTAATCGTGATAGTCCGGTCAACCACCGCGGCGCGCCCCCGGCCGCTGGCGCACCACAGGTCGATATCGACCGTGCCGTTCTCGGAGAATTGCAGCCAAGGCAGCCGCTTCGAGCCCTTCATCGGATTTGCGTCGAGCCGTAGCTCGGCACCGTACGGGAATGCCTTTTGCGCCGCGGCAGGAGCGCAGATCGCGGCAATTGCAATCACGGCAGAGGCACCCAAGGCGACGAATACGGCGCGAACTGGCGCAAAAAGCATGCGGATTCCGATCTGTGGCTGAGCGGCCGTCCGGCCGGCGGGATGAAATTTCGGCAAGGCGTGGATAAGCGTGCGGCGGCAATTTATAGTGCCGCACCGAAACGGACAACGACATGACACGATTGCTCCTTGCTCTCGCGACTCTCGCCGCCTTCGCATCCACAGCCACAGCGCAACAGGACAGGCTACGGGTCGTCACCACGACCGGCGACCTGAAGGTGCTGGCCAAGGCGGTCGGCGCAGAGCGAGTAACCGTCACCAGCCTCGTTCCGCCGGGCGAGCGCCCCGAACGCTATGCGCCGCGGCTGCAGGAAACCTCGGTGCTGAAGGGTGCGCGTGTCGTGGTTCGCGCCGGCCCCGGCATCGACGGATGGTTCGACAAGCTGCTCTCGCGCGCCGCGCAGAAGAACGGCGCGACCGGAATCGAGCGCGGCGAGAAGGGTCATATCGATGCATCCGCCGCTGTCGCGGCCACCGACCCGACGCTCGTGAGCGCAGGCTTTGCGGCGCGCAACCGCCGCTCGCAGCGCGGCGCCGCAACACTCCATTACTGGCTCGATCCGAAGACGGCGGACGCGATCACTGCGGCGATGGTCAAGACGTTCTCCGAGGTCGATCCCGACAACAAGCGCTATTATGAGCAGAACCGCGCCGCGTTCCTGTCGCGCCTCAATCAGAAGCTCAGCGAATGGACATCACGGCTCGAGCCGCTGAAGGGAGAACCATTGCTGGCCTTCCATGACGACTGGGATTACTTCGCGCGGAGGTTCAATCTCAACATCGTCGACTTCATCACCGAACGCGACGGCGCCCCGCCGAAGCTCGGCCGCATTGGCGAACTGGCCAAGCTGATGAAGGACAAGAATATCCGGATCATCCTCGCCGAGGCGAACCAGCCGGAGCGGCATTCGAACATGCTGGCGCAACGCACCGGCGCAAAGGTTGTCCAGCTCGCAGGCAGCGTCGGCATGCTGCCGAATACGGACGATTACATCTCGCTGTTCGACGCCAATGTGAATGCACTGGTGTCGGCCTATAAGCAGAAGTAACAGGCGGGTGCACTCACCTCCCCTTAAGGGGGAGGGAGTACAGCAGCGCCAGTCTCACAACACCTCGTCCACCGCGCGCTTCGCCTGGCCGATCGCGCTGTGGGCATAGGCACTCCAGCCGGCATCCGAATTGGCGATCGCGACCCGGCCGTGGGGCCGCCGCGCAGCTTTCCTGGTCTCATCAGCACTGCCCGGGGGGTCGAACAGCGTGTTCTCGCCATACGCATAGCCGTGCGCCCAGCGATTGACTGTGATCGCAGCGATATCGCGCGCGCTGGAAAATCCGCCGGCGCCGAGCATGCGATCGAGTTCGTCACGCACCCGCACCTCGAAATCGTCGAAGCTCATCTCAAGCAACTTCATGCGCCCGATCCGGAACATGTCGCGCGCCTCCATGCCCGGATTGCTCTCGTTCGGCACATGCACGAGATGCAGACCGATCGGCTCCGAGGGGCGGCGCGAATGCTTGTAGCCGCCCAAACTGACCGGATAGTCGAGCTTCACGCGGCAATGGAATGACATCGCACCCGAAATTTCGTGCACGCCGAGCCTTGCCCATGGCTCCCAGTTGCGCACGACAACTTTCGTATAGACCAGCGGCGCCTTGACGTTGCGCAGCAGCGCATTGCGCTGCTCTTCCGGCAGACCGGGCATCATGTAGGGGATCGCCGAATTGAAGCCCGCAAGGATGGCGCGGGCCCCGCGCACGCGGTGAACCCCGCCATTGCGGACATACGCGATCTCGACGCCGCCCTTCCCGTCCCTCACATTGACGCAGGTGGACTGCAGGCGGATGCGAACGGCATTCTCGCGCTGATCCAGCAGGTCGTAGCGGAAAGACGCGAGCACAATGTCATCCATGCTGTTACCGGGCGCGATGCCCGGTATCAGCGCGCGCACAAGTAGTCGCGCGAGCGATGCATTGCCGTCCGGGAAGTGATGGATATAGGGCTCATCCCGTTCGGGGCTCGCATCCGCGGGAAGACCCAGCCCGTCGAAGCCGGGCAAGCCCATCTCGCGTGCATCTGCCGCCGAGATCATGTCGCTTGCCAGCGCGAAAAAGTCGAGCGAACGGCCGTGGAAGCAGTTGGCGGCCCGTTCGCTCAGGCCGCAGGCCTTCGTCAGGTAGTCGCGGTAGCTGGTCTCCCCGAGGAAGTCTTCCTTCGCGCTTACGCTCTTGCCGGCGAGCGGATCACGCTTCGCATCATAGAGCGAGAGGATCTGCGCTTTCTCCGTGGCGCCGACCGGAAAGCCCGCAACGAAATCCGCGACCGGCTTTGCGTTCAGAAGACCCGGACCAAGATCGTCGGCCGCCGAATGCATCGGATCGCCGGTGACCAGCGCGTCGCGTTCGAACGACTCGCGCGGAAAGAATACGCCGCGTGACAGCCCCATGGACGGATAGAGATTGCGTTCGAAGGCCGTGTCGAAGCGTCCGATATCGACGCCGAGCTCCTTGATGAGCCCCTTGGCAACGGGACTCCACAGTGCCTTCGGCGATTGCAGGGACTCGCTGCCGCCATATCCGAGGATCAGCTGACCATCGACGGTGAATTCATTGCGCTTGGCGTGACCGCCGAAATCGTCGTGATTGTCGAGAATGAGGATGCGCGCGTCCGGCCGCCGCTTACGGTAGAAATACGCCGCCGAGAGCCCGCTGATGCCCGCCCCGACCACGACGAGGTCATAGTCCTCATCGATCGGCCGGCCGGAAAAGTCCGGCACCTCGCCGTCGCGCATGGCATGCGCCACCTCGAACGAGCCGGGATGATGACCGCGCAGGCCGCTGCGAGCCGGCGGCTCCTGCACAGGCTGCGCCTTCGCAAGCTGCGCCAGCGGCGTCAGCCCTGCGGCCACCGTCAGCGCGCAGCCGTCCAGGAAATCGCGACGTGTGATGTCAGGCACGTCCTTCCTGCTCCGCCCAAGCCCCGTCCTGGCGAGGCCGGGCGGAGATTACGGCATCACCCGCCGCTTCACCACCCGATCGCTTTAGGTAGCCATGTCGCAAGGCCCGGGTAGCAAAAGACCAGGACCAGAGCGATCAGCTGCATGATGATGAACGGAACCACGCCGCGATAGATGTCGGCGGTGGTCACTTCGGGCGGCGCCACCCCGCGCAGAAAGAACAGGGCCCAGCCGAAAGGAGGCGTCAGGAACGAGGTCTGCAGATTCACGCAGATCAGGGTGGCGAGCCACACCAGATCGACATTCGCTTGCACGAAGACCGGCAGGAACAGCGGCACCGCGATGTAGGAAATCTCGATCCACTCGATGAAGAATCCGAGGATGAAGATGATCAGCATCAGGAACCAGATGTCGTAGCCGACACCGCCGGGCAGGAACGCGAAGAGATCGTGAACGATCTTTTCGCCCTGCAGCCCACGGAAGGCGAGCGCAAAGGCCTGAGCGCAGATGAGGATGAACATCATCATCGCGGTGATCTTGGTGGTCGCCTGCGCCGTTTCCCGAACGACCTTCCAGGACAGGCGCCCACCGATCGCAGCGACGACCAGCGAACCGAGCGCGCCCATCGACGCGGCTTCCGACGGCGCGGCGATACCCGCGATGATGGAGCCAAGAACGGCGCCAACCAGTGCGATGGGAGGCGCCACCACCTTGAACGACTTGCGGATCAGCTCTGCCCTGGAGATCTGGTCGCGTTCCTCCTTCGAGAAGGCGGGAACACTGTCGGGACGCACGACGCCCATAATGAGGATGTAGAGCACATAGATCGCCGACAGCATCAGCCCCGGAAGGACAGCCGCAGCGAACAGCGTGCCGACCGACTGGTTCAGGATATCCGCCAGCAGGATCAGGATCAGGCTCGGCGGAATGATCTGCCCGAGCGTGCCCGACGCGCAGATCACACCGCAGGCCAGCCCCTTGTCGTAGCCGCGCCGCAGCATCCCCGGCAGCGTGAGAAGGCCGAGGGTGACAACCGTCGCACCGACGATGCCGGTCGTTGCACCCAGCAGGACGCCGACCAGCACAATGCCGATGCCAAGTCCGCCGCGCAGCGACCCGGACAGGTGGCCGATGACGTCCATCAGGTCTTCGGCAAGCTTGGATTTCTCCAGCATCATGCCCATGAAGACGAAGAGTGGAATCGCCAGCAGCGTGGAGTTCGTCACCACGCCGAAGATGCGGCCCGGCAACAGATTGAACAGCAGGGTTCCGAACCCGAGATAACCGAAGACGAGACCCGATAGTGCCAGCGTCAATCCGACCGGGATGCCGGCCATCAAAAACACGAAGAACGACACCAGCATCAGGATAGCGAGCATTTCCTGCAAGGGCATCAGTGTCTCCGCATCGCAAGCGCACTTTTGATCGCTTCGGAGAGCGACTGCAGGAACATGATCGCAAAGCCGATCGGGATCAGCGCTTTGACGATGTATCGATATTCAATCCCGCCGGGATTGGCTGTGCCCTCCCCGATCGACCAGGATTGGTAGACATAAGGGATCGAGAGCAGGATCACGATCACGCAGAATGTCATCGAGATGACGGCGGATATCGCATCGACCAGGTGCTTGTTGCGTTCGGAGAAATACTGAAACACCACGTCGACCCGCACATGCTCCTTGTGCAGAAGCGCGTACGACATGCCGAACAGGCAGATTGGCACGAAGATGTGCCATTCCAGCTCCTGCGCCCAGATGAAGCCGTAGGAGAAGGCATAACGGAGCAGGACATTGGCGCCCATGACAAGCGCAATGCCGAGCGCAAGCCACGACGTGGCGCGGCCAACGAGATCGGTGAACGCATCGATCCCGCTGGCCAACTTTTCGGCGGTGAACAATCAGGCCTTCCGGATCTTCGTGTGGTAGACGGTTTCGCTCAGGTCGGCCCAGGAGTCGTACTTGGCCTTGTAGGCCATGTAGGAGTCGTGGACTTTCTTGGTGACCGGATCTTTCGCAACCGCTTCCGCCAGGATCTTGTCGTTGGCGGCACGCAGCGCCTTCACCACGGAGTCTGGCAAGGGCCCCGCGATCACGCCCTGGTTCTTCACCAGGTCTTCCATCGCTTCGGCGTTGTTCTTCTGACACCAGGCTTCGCTGATCGTGTTGCATGCGGCGCAGGCATTCTCGACGATGGCCTTCAGGTCCGGCGGCAGCGAATTCCACTTTGCCTTGTTGATGGTCAGTTCGCTTGCGGTCGCCATCTCGTGCCAACCGGTCGTGTAGTAATATTTCGCCACCTTCTGCAGGCCGAGCTGGCGGTCGAGATACGGACCGACGAATTCGGCGGCATCGATCACGCCGCGCTCGAGCGAGGGGAAGATTTCGCCGGGAGCAATGAGACGGGAGTCGACGCCGAGTTCCTTGTAGACGCGACCGGCAAGGCCGGGGATGCGCATCTTGATGCCCTGCAGGTCCTCGGGTTTTTCGATCGGCTTGCGGAACCACCCGGTCATCTGCACGCCGGTATTGCCGCAGACGAAAGGCACGAGATTGAAGCGATCGTAGACCTCGCGCCAGAGCTGGAGGCCACCGCCGTCATACATCCAGCCATTGAAGCCCTGGAAGTTGAGGCCGAACGGCACGGCAGTGAAATATTGCGCGGCGAAGCTCTTGCCGGTCCAGAAATAGGAATTGGCGTAGTTCATCTCGACAGTGCCGGACGAGACGGCGTCAAAACCCTCGGCGGCCGGGATCAACTCGCCGGCGCCGAAGAACTGGATCTTGATCCGGCCGTTCGACATCTCCTCGATGCGCCTGCAGAGATCTTTGGCGCTGCCCGGTCCCGTGGAATAGAACGCGGCATTCGGGCCGTAGAAGCTCGTCATTTTCCAGTTGAAAGTGGTTTGCGCGCGCACCACCGAAGGCGCGGCCACCGTCGCCGCCGCACCCGTCAATGCCAGTTTGGTGAAATCCCGACGCCGCATGACACCCTCCCCGCTGAACGTTTCGAAGTGCCATCATCAAGCAAATTGCAGGCCAGCATTTACAGCGCGGTTATGCCTGCATTTATTCGACAGGCTGAAAACTGATTATTTTTTGGGCTTTGTTGGGAAAAATTCGAGATCGGAATGCATAAAGCTCCGCCGGAGCGGTTTGCCTGATAGACGCCGGGAGAAAAGGAAATGGATCAGCGCATCATCAACCTCTACGATCGCTTCACCCATGGTGGCATGAGCCGCCGCACCTTTCTCGAACGGCTGACGCAGCTTGCCGGTTCGAGCGCTGCGGCCACGGCGCTGCTGCCGCTCCTGCAGAACGACTATGCCAAGGCGGCAATCGTGCCGGCCAATGAGCCGCGGCTCGTCTCGGAGCGAGTGTCGTTCGAGTCCCCGAAGGGAAAGATCAACGGCTATCTCACCCGCCTGAAGGGCAATGCGAAACGGCCGGCCGTGCTGGTCATCCATGAAAACCGTGGCCTCAATCCGCATCTGGAAGACATTGCGCGCCGCCTCGCGCTGAGCGGCTTCCTCGCCTACGCGATCGACTTGCTCTCGCTGGTCGGCGGCACGCCGGCGAACGAAGACGAGGCGCGCGAACTGCATCCGAAGATGAATCAGGATGACGCTCTGGTCGCGCTTGTCGCGGCCGTGAACTTCCTCAAGAAATATCCGGAATCGACCGGCAAGGTCGGCGCGGTCGGCTTCTGCTTCGGGGGGATGATGGTCAACCGGCTCGCGGCCGCGAGTCCCGAACTCGACGCCGCCGTTGCCTATTACGGGCGGCAGGTCCCGGCAGCGCAGGTGCCGAATATCAAGGCGTCATTGCTGCTGCACTATGCCGAGAACGATGCCGGTGTGAATGCCGGCATCGCGGATTATGAAGCCGCACTGAAGGCCAACAACAAGAGCTACGTGATCTACCAATATCCGGGCACGCAGCACGCCTTCAACAACGACACCGGCGCAGCGCGCTACAACAAGGCTGCTGCGGATCTCGCCTGGCAGCGCACGATTGCTTTCTTCACGGAAAAGCTCGGTACGCCGCCGAAGGGCGCCTGATCAGGCGCGCTTGCGCCGGGTCTTCGGCGGGTTGAGCTTGTTGACCAGCCAGTTGGCATTGCGCAGCAGCCGCGCATCGTCGCGCGGCCCTCCGACCAGTTGCACGCCGAGCGGCATCTCATCCTCGCCGGTGAGCAGCGGCAGCGACAGCGTCGGCAGGCCCGACAGCGTCCAGAGCGTAGAGAAGATCGGGCTGCCGGTTGTGCTATGCCCCTTCGGCGCGACACCCGGCGCCGCCGGGGTGATGATGGCGTTGCAGTGGTCGAAATAGCCGACCAGCGAGCGCGCCAGTTCGCGCGCTTCCTCCCGCGCCTTCTGATAGGCGACCGCCGTGATGGTCCGCCCCTCTGCGATGAGGTTGCGCAAGACCTCGCTCACCGCTTCGCCCCCCCGATCGACGAAGCCGCCGAGGTTATACGCCATCTCGGCGTACATGATGGTGCGGTGGATGTCCCAGGCGTCCGCGTAGATCTCGGGCAGGTCGATTCGGACACAGTTTTCACCAAGGGACTCGGCGAGCTTCTCGAACGCGCGCTGCGCTTCAGGCTCCGCCTTGTCCCAGACCGGCGTACGCACGAAGGCAAAGCGCGGCTCGACCGGAAAATTCTCGACGGTGATGGCAGGGAAGTCCGGCACCATGCCCGGCCGGGTCTCGGGATCGTCCTCGTCGTAACCGGAGATGGCCTGGAGCAGCAGCGCGAGATCCGGCAGCGATCGCGCGAAGGGACCTGCGACATCGAGCGTCTCCGACAGCGGCAGGATGCCGGTGCGCGGGACGAGGCCCTTCGAGGGCTTGGCGGCGTAAACGCCGCAATAGGACGCGGGCCGGATGATCGACCCGTTGGTTTGCGTTCCGATGGCAAGCGGCACCATTCCCGCCGCCACCGCCGCCGCCGTGCCGGAGGACGAGCCGCCAGGCGTGCGCTCGACATCGTGCGGATTGCGGGTCTTGCCGGGATAGAAATAGGCGAATTCGGTCGTGACCGTTTTCCCGATGATGACCGCGCCGGCCGCCCGCAGCCTGGTGATGATGGCCGCGTCCCTGTCCGCCCGGCGGCCGGCAAACAGCGGCGAGCCGAACTCTGTCGGAAAGTCCTCAGTGTCGATGATGTCCTTGATCGCGACCGGGATGCCGTGAAGCGGGCCGAGCGGCTTGCCCTCCAGCCGATGACGATCGAGATTGCGCGCCTGATCGATCGCGTAGTCCGGCGATATATGGGCGAACGCCCCGACCTCCGGCTCCACCTCCTCGATGCGGGAAAGACAGGCACGGACATAGTCCTCTGCCGAAACAGCTCCGCGGGCGATCTGCGACGCCACCTCGGTGGCCGGCAGCGTTAGAAGATTGACACTCGACACGACGGCTCGATCCTATCCAAAACTTCCTGTCCGTAGCGGGACGCGACTAGCGCGGCCCGTACAGATAGTTCGGCAGCCATAATGTCATACCCGGCCACAGATACATAATGACCATGCAAATGATCACGATCAGCATGTAAGGCATCATGCCGCCGAATATCTGGTTAAGCGTCACATGCTTCGGAGCAACGCCCTTCAGATAGAAGGCGGACATCGCCACCGGCGGCGACAGGAAGGCGGCCTGCAGGTTCACGAAGACCAGAACGCCCCACAGGACCGGGTCGATGTTGAAGTGCTTCAGCATCGGCAGGAAGATCGGAACGAAGATGACGATGATCTCCGTCCATTCCAGCGGCCAGCCGAGCACGAAGATGATGGCCATCGACAGGATCATGAACTGGGTCGGCGACATGTCCAACCCCAGCACCCAGCTCTCCAGCAGGGCCTGACCGCCCAGGATCGCGAACACCGCCGAGAACAGGGCTGAGCCGACGAACAGCCAGCAGACCATTGCCGTCGTCTTGGCCGTGAGGAACACCGCCTCCTTGGTTTTCTTCCAGTCCAGTGTCCGGGCCTGGAACGCCAGCAGGAAGGCACCAGCGGCACCGACCGCAGCGGATTCAGTCGCAGTGGTGATGCCGAACAGAATGACAGCGAGCACGACGACCGTCAGAATGCCGAGCGGCATGACCGATACGGTCAGCAGCTTGATCACAACAAGCCGTTCTGCCGTCATACGCGCGTAGTACCGGATCATGATGATCGCGGCCAGGGCGGCAATCACACCGAACCAGATATAGAACGACATGTCCGGCCCCGCCGAGGCGGGGGTGACCGGAGCGGACGTCGGCGATCCGAGCGGCTGAAGGCCTTCCGGCAGCGCCTCCTCGGGGCCACTCTGCTGATGGATCACGACGTACCACCAGACAAGCCAGACCGTCAGCGCGACCAGACTTCCAGGCACGAGCGCGTAGAGAAGATTCTTGAACAGCTCCCAGCGGCCGAGCGGACGACCGTCGATCTGGATCGCGGATGCCTTTTCCGGAGACGCAAGCGACTTGAGGAGAGCAACAAACGTGTTGCGGGAATAAGCGTCCTGCAGCCTTGTCAACCAGTCCGGAATCGGGACCTTGGTCTGCTCCTCCGGCAATTTCGGTGCGATCTCAGGCCGGAGCAGCGCCCATCCGAGGATGTAGACGAGATACAGCAAGGACAGGAAAAACCCCGGAAACATTGCCGCAGCATAGAGCTTCACCACCGACTGGCCGGCGACCGCCGCATAGACGATGATCATCACCGATGGCGGAATCAGAATGCCGAGCGTTCCGCCGGCCGTGATGACGCCCGACGCCAGCTTTACGTCGTATCCGGCCTTCAACATCGGATTGAACGCGATCACGCCCATCAGCACCACGACGGCGCCGACGAGGCCGGACGCGATGCCCCAGAAGGTACAGACGATGAGGGTCGCGACCGCAAGCGACGCCGGAACCCGCCGGAACGCAAGCTGGATCGAATAGAACATCTTGTCGACCAGCGCACCGCGCTCCATCACGTATCCCATCAGCACGAAAAGCGGGATCGAGATCAGAACGTCATTGGTCATCGCACCGTAGGTGCGCTGAACCATCAACTCGAAAACGCGGTTATCCGTCCAGGCCTGACCCGGCACGTAGAACGCGATGAAGCCAAAGAACATGCCAAGGCCCATCAACGTGAAGGCCGTGGCGAAGCCCATCATGATGACGACGACAATGAGCGCCAGCATCAAGAGGCCGAGGGCCGGATCACTCATGTCTGCAGGTCCCCGCCCATGCCGCGCTGACGCGCGGCCTCGTCGATATTCTTGGCCTTCTCGATCGCGATCTTGCGCGATTCCTCGTCGACATAGTCGCTGTGTGCGAGTTGCTCCTCGATGACGTCTGTCTCCGCGACGTCCTTCAGCCGGCTCGGCCATTCACCGGTCTTTATACAGACGATGCACCGCACGACTTCGGCGACGCCCTGCAGCATGATCAGGGCGCCGGCGATCGGGATGACCGTCTTGAAATGGTAGACGGGCGGGCCATCCGCCGTGACATTCGAATGTTCGTTGATCCGCCAGGAAATCGCCGCGAAATCCAGCCCTGCGTAACAAAGCGCGGCAATGCCGGGAAAGAAGAACACGAAGTAGAGGATCAGGTCGAGCGTCGCCTGGGTTCGTGGCTTCATCGACGAGTAAAGGAAGTCGCCGCGAACATGAGCGTTCTGCGCCAGGGTATAGGCGCCGGCCAGCATGAACAGCGCACCATACATCATGTTGCTGGCGTCAAAGATCCACGACGTCGGCATGTTCAGGAGATATCGCTTGAACACTTCGACGCAGACCGTGGTCATCAGCAAGATGATGAGCCAGGCCGCGGCCTTTCCCACCCATGTGCTGATTGCGTCGACCGTGTGCAAGAAGCTTTGGACGCTCATGCGATCAGGCCGTTAGCGAATGTTGGAAGAAGCTGACATGAGAAAGACGCGAGGCACCACACGGCAAATCTCCGAATGGTGCCTCGCGCAGCTTTAGGCTACATTAGATTTTTTTCGCCGCACCATTGGCGCCGAAATAGTGATCGTAAGCCATCCGGCGATTCACGACCGTGTCCTGCTCCCACTTGACCGCTCGCTCAGCGAACTTGAGCTGGGACTGCAGAATCTCCTTGAACAGCGGATTTTCCGCGGCCTTCTTCTTGGCCACCTCGTCGTAGATTTCGAGCTGGGCCTTCAGGACCGAATCCGGCGTCTTGTAGAAGCGGACGTTATCCTTGGTCTGCAGCGTCTGATAATCCTGCGAGTAGCGATCGATCGCCTTCAGCGACATGTCCTGACTGGCCGCCTCCACCGCATTGGCGATGATGGCTTTCATCTTGTCCGGCAGCGCGTTGTACTTGTCCTTGTTGAACATGATCTCGAACTGCTCGGCATTCTGATGGAAGCTCTGCAGCATGCAGGTCTTCGAGACGTCGGCAAAGCCGAGCGCGCGATCGGACGACGCGTTGTTGAACTCTGCAGCGTCGATCAGGCCGCGATCCATGGCCGCCACGATTTCACCACCGGGCAGCGCGTTGACCGCGGCGCCCATTCCGGTGAACACGTCAATCGAGATACCGACGGTACGGAATTTGAGACCCTTGATGTCCTCGGGACGGGCGATCGGCTTCTTGAACCAGCCGAGCGGCTGGGTCGGCATCGGGCCGTAGGGGAACGACACGACATTGCCGCCAACCGATGCGTAGAGCTTCTCGAGGAGTTCCTTGCCGCCGCCGTATTTATGCCAGGCGAGCAACATTTCGGCATCCATGCCGAAACCGGGACCCGAACCCCACAGCGCCAGCGCGGTCTGCTTGCCATAGTGATAGACGAGCACGCCGTGGCCGCCGTCGAGGACGCCCTTGGACACGGCGTCGAGCAACTGGAAGGCCGGCACAACAGCGCCGGCAGGCAGAACCTCGATCTTCAGATCGCCACCGGTCATATCGTTGACCTTCTTGGCGTAATCGAGTGCGAATTCGTGGAAGATGTCCTTTGAAGGCCACGTGCTCTGCCAGCGCATGCTGATCGGGCCCTGCGCCTTCGCAACCTTCGGTGCGGCGACGGCCGCAGCCGCGCCCGCGGCGCCGGCCGCAAGCAGGAATTTGCGGCGCGACGTCTTCTCTGCCTTCTTGGTCATCGAGATCCTCCCTAAACGACCGTTTTTGTCCCGGCTTGGATGCCGTTTTCGTGACTAACCGCTGGAGCGAATATGATATTCCAGCGGGTCTCGTCATAGTTTGGACGGGTTGTACGGTTTGCACAAGTCTACCAATTGTTACTCCTGCGTAATTTTGCCGGGAAGCGGATGCCCTCGTTTAAGTCTGCGCTACCGCTGCAATTTTGTGTCCGCAAAAGACGACATCCCGGTCTCGCCCCGCGGTGGACGGTTCTGAAAGGTGCAGCGTGAAGGATCTGGTCCGGGTATTCCGCGAAGTCTTCCGACTCTCACTGCCTTATTTCAGGTCGGAAGACCGGCGAGCGGGGCTGATATTGCTGGGCGCCGTTATCGGTATCGAATTGTCGATTGTCGCGGTCAACGTACTGATCAATCAATGGAACGCGCGCTTTTTCAATGCCCTGCAGGAGCGGAACTGGGACCAGTTCGTTCGTGAGCTCAGCATCTTCTGCGTGCTGGCGGGCATTTTCATCGTGCTCGCGGTCTATCAGCTCTATCTGAACCAGTGGCTCCAGATTCGCTGGCGGACCTGGATGACGCGCGTTTATCTGGATCGTTGGCTGAACAGTTCCACGCACTACCGGATGCAGCTTTTTGGCGATGCAGCAGACAACCCGGACCAACGGATCGCCGACGACATCAACCAGTTCATCGAGAAGTCCCTTACCATCGTCGTGCGGCTGCTCGGCGCAATCGTCACGCTTCTGTCCTTCTTTGCGATTCTGTGGGGCCTTTCCGAATCGGCGCCGCTGACACTGTTCGGTTCGCCAATTGCGATTCCCGGCTATCTGGTCTGGATCGCACTGGTCTATTCCGTGATCGGCACGCTGCTCGCGCACTGGATCGGCTGGCCTCTCGCCGCGATCAACTTTCGTCAGCAACGCTTCGAGGCCGACTTCCGCTTCAACCTGATCCGCGTTCGCGAGAATGCGGAACAGATTGCATTGATGCGCGGCGAAGAGGCCGAAAAAAGCCGGCTCGGCGATCGCTTCTCCAAGGTCATCAGGAACTTCATGGACCTGATGTCGCGGCAGAAGAAGGTGATCTTCGTCCAGCAGGGCCATGCGCAGGTGGCGATCATCCTGCCTTATGTCGTCGTGAGCCCGGCCTATTTCTCTGGCGCAGTCCCGCTCGGCACGCTCACCCAGACCGCAAGCGCCTTCAACAGCGTGCAGGAATCGCTGTCGTTCTTCGTCACATTCTATCGAAGCATTGCCGAATGGGCTGCGGTGGTCGACCGGCTGAGCGGTTTCAATCGCTCACTCGATCAGGCGGAGGCGATGGCGGCCACGTCCAGCATTGCAGTCTCGTCCGATCCGGGCGCGCGATCCGTCCGGATAGAAAACCTCTCGGTGCATCGCCCCGACAACAAGCCATTGCTGACACCCACGGCACGAGAATTTCATCCGCGCGAGCATGTGCTGGTGAGCGGCCCCTCGGGGGCTGGAAAATCGACGCTGTTCCGGGCGATCGCCGGCCTTTGGCCATTCGGGTCGGGGCGCGTCGTGATCCCGGACGGGGCGCGCATCATGGTCCTGCCGCAGCGTCCGTACTTCCCGGAAACGACGCTGGCCAATGCGCTGTCTTATCCGGCCTCGGACGCTTTCGACGATGCCGCTTTGACCGAGGTCCTGCGCGCGGTTGGCTTGCCCGCGCTGAGCATGAGGCTGCACGAAGAGGCGCACTGGAACCGCACCCTCTCGCTCGGCGAACAGCAACGGCTCGGCGTCGCGCGCGCGCTGCTGCAAGCACCGGACTATCTTTTCCTCGACGAGGCGACGGCCTCGCTCGACGAGCCTTCCGAAGCCAAGCTCTACGGGTTGTTGCAGGAGCGGTTGAAGGGGACCACGATCGTCTCGATCGGCCATCGTTCGACGTTGACCGGACTGCATGACCGCCACGTCGCCTTCGAGCCGGATGGCGACAGCGGGCACAAACTCGCGGAGAAGAAGCCGGCCGCCGCGGCCGAATAGCGGTGATTCG
>NZ_DATMRV010000229.1:0-2692 GCF_035565795.1 Pseudorhodoplanes sp. | reverse complement strand
ATCAACACCATCCCGACGCTCGAAGAGCAGGCCAAGGCGAAATGGTCCGACGTTCAGAACAACTACCAGCGTAGAGCTGATCTCATTCCGAACCTGGTCGAGACCGTGAAGGGTTACGCCAAGCAGGAGAGGGAGGTGCTGGAGGCCGTCATCAACGCGCGGGCCCGCGCCACCCAGATCCAGGTCAACGCGAATACGGTGACCGATCCGGACACCTTCAGAAAATTCCAGGAAGCACAGTCGCAATTGTCCGGAGCGCTCGGCCGGCTGATCGCGACGGTCGAGAATTATCCGGACCTGAAATCGAACCAGAACTTCCTCGCGCTGCAATCGCAGCTCGAAGGCACGGAGAACCGCATCGCGATCGCGCGGCGCGACTATATCGAGGCCGTGCGCGCCTATAATACCGAGCTGCGCACATGGCCCGGCATCATCTGGGCGAGCACGATCTATCGCAGCCACAAGCCGATGGAGACCTTCACCGCGACTGCGGATGCGGACAAGCCGCCAAGCGTGAAGTTCTGACGTGCGCTGATGGTGCTGACAATGACGACGCTGCGTCGTCGTGTGTTCCCGGACCTCCGCACTTCTTCTCCCCTCTCCCCGCGAGCGAAGCGAGTGGTGGGGAGGGGTCGGGGGTGGAGGGCTCTTGCCTCGCTCGCGTCGCGTGGGACACCCCCCACCCGGCTCGCTGACGCTCGCCACCCTCCCGACCGCTTCGCGGGGGGAGGGGAAACGGCGAGCGTTGCGCGCGTGTTCGCACTCCTGGTAGTGCTCGTCTGCGTCACCTTCGCCTCGTTCGCCTTCGCCCAATCACTGACCTTCCCCGAACTCACCGGCCGCGTCGTTGACGAGGCCGGCATCCTCGATGCGAATGCGCGCGAGCGTCTTGAAAAGCTGTCCGCCGATCTCGAGGCAAAGTCGACCGATCAGCTCGTCATCGTGACGCTGAAGTCGCTGCAGGGCACCTCGATCGAGGATTACGGCTATCAGCTCGGCCGCAAGTGGCAGATCGGCCAGAAGGACAAGAATAATGGTGTCCTGCTGATCGTCGCGCCGAACGAACGCAAGGTGCGGATCGAGGTCGGCTACGGCCTCGAAGGCACGCTGACTGATGCGCTTTCAAGCTTCATCGTGCAGCAGGCGATCCTTCCGCGCTTCCGCAATGGCGATTTTGCGGGCGGCATCACGCGCGGCGCTGAGGACATCGTAAACGTACTCACCGGCGATGCCGAGGAATACAAGGAGCGCGCGGGGGCGGCCAATGCCGCGCCCGGACTGAGCGCTGCCGAGATGATGATCATCGCCTTCTGGGTCATCATTGCGATCATGATCATCATGAATGTCGTGACGGACATGCGAAGGAACGCCGGCGCCGTGCCGCGCGGTCGCGCCCGTCGCACAAGCGACTGGACCAACTACAATCCGATCATCATCGGCGGCGGCAGTTCGTCGGGAAGCGACTGGGGCGGGGGAGGCGGCGGCGGATTTTCCGGCGGCGGCGGCTCGTTTGGCGGCGGTGGTTCGTCGGGGAGCTGGTGATGCTGGTCTCGCGCCCAGACAAGGATCGGATCTCGGCGGTCATCGCCGCTGTCGAACATAAAACCTCCGGCGAAATATTCTGCGTGATCGCGCGGCAATGCGGCGATTACCGCACGATACCGCTGATCTGGGCGGCCGCTTTCGCTCTCCTGTTGCCGCTGCCGCTGATCCTGTTGTCGCCGATGCGTGCGAGCTGGATTTATATGCTGCAGCTCGCCGTGTTTGCGATCGCGTCGGTGATCCTGTCGATCCCTGCAATCCGCTTTCACATCGTTCCACGCCGCAGCATGCAACAGCAGGCTCACGCCGAGGCGGTACGGCAGTTTCTGGCGCAGGGCCTGCACAAGACGGAGAACCGGACGGGCGTTCTGATCTTCGCGTCCGAGGCGGAGCACTATGCCGAAGTGATCGCGGACGAGGGCATCAACGAGAAGGTGCCGCAGCAGGTTTGGGATGAGGCGATCGCGGTGCTGATCGCGGCGATCGCGCGCGGGCGTCCGGCGGATGGATTTGTCGGCGCGGTCGAACGATGCGGCGCAGTGCTCGCGCAGCATTTCCCGCCCGGTGCGCTCAACCGCAACGAATTGCCCGACAAGCTGATCGAGATTTGATCCTTTCCCCACCCCCGCGCGCGCTCTTTATCTCCCTTCCCCCGCTTGCGGGGGAGGGAAGCTAAACCTCAATATCCCGCGGCGGTCGCACCCCGCGTTCGCGTGTCCGCGGCGCCGGAAAAGCCGTCCTTCGTGACCAGGATGGAGTTCGCCGATGTGTTCGGCACGCGCGTCGCAATCTTATGGCCGCGCTCTTCGAGACCTTTGACAAGACCTTCCGGATAGGTGCGTTCGGCGAACACCTCGTCCGGAAGCCATTGATGGTGGATGCGCGGCGCGGAGACCGCCGAGGCGACATCCATCCCGTGATCCAGCACGTTGATGATGATCTGCAGCACGGTGGTGATGATGCGGCTGCCGCCGGGAGAGCCGGTGACGAGATAGGGCTTGCCGTCCTTCATCACGATGGTCGGCGTCATCGATGACAGCGGGCGCTTACGCGGCGCCGGTGCATTTGCGCTCGCGCCGACGAGGCCAAAGGCGTTCGGCACGCCGGGCTTGGCGGAAAAATCGTCAAGCTCGTTGTTGAGCAGGACGCC
>NZ_DATMRV010000228.1:0-1662 GCF_035565795.1 Pseudorhodoplanes sp. | reverse complement strand
AAGCCCTCGCCCGTATCCAGAAAGCGCCGGTTGAAGTCGCCGAAGAGTTGCGACATGCCGTCATCGCCGAGCTTCTCGGGCTCGGCCATCGTCAGAATCTCGACGAAGAAGCCCGGCAACTGAACGACATGATTATGCGTGCCCCACAGATGACGATTGCGGGCGCCCACGGTGAAGCCGAGACGCCGGTACAGGTCCGCGCCCGCATCGAGGTCGCGAACAGCATGGACGATATGATCGAGACCGCGGGGCATTTTCTTCGGAATACGACGGTGTAAGGCCAAAGCATATAATCCAAGATTCGGACCCCTGCGAGCAGCCTTCCGGGCGCTTGCGGACCATGCGGCAGCCGCCTTTGTTGGGGGCCGACTCGGGCTCCATATGCCGCGATGCTCGCGGCCATCGCCGTGATCTCGCTGCTCGTCTACAACGTCGTCGGCGTCGCGCTTCTGCGACGGGGCTGGATCAATCTCGATCTTGTCTGGGTCGGCGCGCTACTGGTGTGCGGCGTTGCATTGCTGGTTGGCGCTGCGTGAGAGCGTCCGCTCCGCCGCGGCTCACCGCGCGGTCGCTACTAGGTCGACCTGGTGCCGACGCGCGACGGACGTTTCCCAGGGCCTGCGGTAGACAAACCGGATGCTGGCACGTCCGGGACCCGTCGCCTGCACGCTCCAGCGATGCACGCCGGGCGCGCCCACACGCGGCTTGCCGTCCGCGTTTGGCGAAAAGCCGCGATCCTCGATGCGCAGGATGGACAAATTCGAACTCGTCTGAGGATCAATCGCCCACCGGTACCCGGTCGAAGGATTTTCCCCGAGTTCGATGGTCGCCGGCTGCCCGACGGCGAGCTTCAACGTCTGGTCGGCCGCGTGAGCCGTACCGATTGCAAAGACGACCAATCCGAATGCGAGAGACAGGGGCTTCATCATCCGGCGATCTCCGTCACACCAGCCGGCTCTGCTCGACGGCCGCCTCGATGAACGAGGCAAACAGCGGGTGCGGCTCGAATGGCCGCGACTTCAGTTCGGGATGATACTGAACACCCACGAACCACGGATGATTTTCGTATTCGACCGTCTCCGGCAGCAATCCGTCAGGAGACATGCCGGCGAACCGCATGCCGTGCTGCTCGAGGCGATCCCTGTAGCGCGCGTTCACTTCGTAGCGATGACGATGGCGCTCTGAAATTTCCGTCGCGCCGTCATAGATCTGCGAGATGCGGCTGCCGCGCTGCAGCGCAGCCCTGTAAGCGCCAAGGCGCATGGTGCCCCCGAGGTCGCCGCCGGCCTTGCGCGTTTCGAGTTCGTTGCCGCGCATCCATTCGGTCATCAGGCCGACGACCGGCTCCGAGGTCGCTCCGAACTCGGTCGAATTGGCATTCTCGATGCCGCAGAGATTGCGCGCCGCTTCCACGACCGCCATCTGCATGCCGAAGCAGATGCCAAAATACGGCACGTCACGTTCGCGCGCGAACTGGGCCGCCCTGATCTTTCCTTCCGCCCCGCGCTGGCCGAAGCCTCCCGGCACAAGGATGCCGTTCACGTGTTCGAGGAACGGTGTCGGATCCTCGTGTTCGAACACCTCGGACTCGATCCAGTCGAGATTGACCTTCACCTTGTTGGCGATGCCGCCATGCGACAGCGCCTCGATCAGCGACTTATA